>JBLHPX010000097.1:0-4128 GCA_047624545.1 Ulvibacter sp. | reverse complement strand
TCCTGTCTTTTGGAAATTTATCTCAAATTTTTTATCATCTTGAGAAGTGACATAACCATAGCCAAATTTTTGATGAAAAACCCTTTTTCCTTTAAGATTCTGATCTAAAAACTTTTCTTTTTGAGCAAAACTCGAAACACTTCTCTTGTCATGTGCAAAATTTTCTGAATTTTGGCTTAAAAAGTCATGATTCTCAAAAGAATTATCATTGAAGTCGCAAATGTCATTCGGCAATTCGCTTAAAAATCTTGAAATTATGGAATTTTGATAAGAGCCAAAAACAAAACGAGTTTTAGCAGAGCTCATAAAAACCCTCTCCTTGGCCCTTGTAATTGCTACGTAAAATAATCTCCTCTCTTCTTCTAAGCCACCCTCCTCCATAGATTTTGAACTTGGAAAAACTCCATCTTCAAGACCCGGAATAAAAATATTTTTAAATTCTAAGCCTTTAGCGGCATGGATAGTCATAATATTAATTTTATCAGAAAAATTATCAGCATTGTCACTGTTTGAAACTAAGCTGATGTGATCTAGGAATTGTTGTAAATTTTTAAATTCACCAATTGATTTTTGAAATTCTTTAATATTTTCAATTCGACCCTTAGCTTCGTAACTATTGTCGTTTTGCCACATCTGAAGATATCCCGATTCTTCGCAAATTTTAGTTAATAGTTGGGACAGATCTTGACTTTCTTTGCACGACTCAGTCCAAGAGGAAATTTTTTGTCCAAAATCTAACAATTTTTGATTAATTTTGGCGCTAAAAACCTTATCAACATCGCACTTAAAAATCGCATCAAAAATTGATGAGTTTGAGTCAAAAGCTTTTTGCGATAATTTGTCTATTGTAGCTTTGCCAATCCCTCTTTTTGGTAAGTTAATTACTCGCTCAAGAGCTAGGTTATTATTCTTGTTGGTAATTAATTGTAGATAAGAAATTAAATCTTTAATTTCCCTCCTTTCAAAGAATTTTAAGCCGCCAATGATTTGATAAGGTAAGGATAATTGTATAAAAATATCCTCAAAGGAGCGAGTTTGATAGCCGGCACGCACCAAAATTGCGGCATCCTTGTGTAAATCCCCCTCTTTAACTAATTTTTTAATTTGGTTTGCAACATTTAAAGCTTCTTCACGATCATTATAAAAATTACCAATAGCAATTTTTTGCCCGTCCTCTTGGTCACTGAAAAGAGTTTTTTCGTGTCTCTTGGAATTAAAAGAAATTACATGAGACGCAGCTTTAAGAATATTATTTTTTGAGCGATAATTTTGTTCCAAACGAATAGTTTTTGCATCTGGGTAATCTTTTTTATAATTTAAGATGTTTCCGATTTCTGCACCACGCCAAGAATAAATTGACTGATCATCATCTCCAACACAGCAGATATTTTTATATTTCGCTGATAAACTTTTAAGCCACATATATTGAATATTGTTACTATCTTGATACTCATCAACCAAAACATATTTAAACTTATTTTGATAATATTCCAGAATATCTGGTTTTTTCTGGAAAATAATTAAATTTGAAAGCAAAAGATCGCCAAAATCAGCAAAATTAAGATTTTTTAATTGTCTTTGATAGTTTCCATATATTTTGGCAAAATTTGGTAGGTCAAAATGTTGGTTTTGACAATTTTCTGGTAAAATGTTACGATCTTTACATAGAGAAATTTGCCAAAGATAATTTTTAGCCGGAGATTCTTTCTGGTCAATATGCATTTCGTCAAGAATTTTTTTAATAATTCTATTAGAATCGTTTGTATCAATTATGGTAAAATTTTCATCAAGATCATAATATTCTGGATATCTTTTGAGAATTCTACTGGCAATTCTGTGAAAAGTTCCGAGCCAAAGATTATTTGTTTCTTCGCCAATTTTTTCAGAAATACGGTACTTCATTTCGCTTGCCGCCTTATTGGTGAAGGTAACGGCTAGAATTTCATCAGCTCTTGCGGCAAAAGAGTCTAAAATATAAATAATTCTTTCAGTAATAATTTTGGTTTTGCCAGTTCCAGCCCCAGCTAAAACTAGTAATGGACCATTGATATTTTTTACCGCCTGTTCTTGCTGATTATTAAGATTGGTCATCGGACTTTTTATCAGAAAATTTATTATGACTAAATAGATTCATAATAATTATAAAAATTACAATAAAAAAACTAACAATTAGAAATAGCCAGATAGAATTCATTATTTAATATTGATTTTTCATATTAAAATTGTACAATCCAGTGAGGGAATCCCTATGGTAGAAGGTTCGTAGAGTATATTAACTAATATATTGTCAATATGTCAAACATTAAGCAAGCAGAATATCTTTGGGTTGATGGCGCTAAGCCAGTACAAAAAATTAGATCAAAAACTAGAATTACAATTTTTAAAGATCCAGATAATGTAAAATTATCAGATTTTCCAGAATGGAGTTTTGACGGCTCTTCTACAAATCAATCTCAAGGTGGTAATTCCGATCTTTTACTTAGACCGGTAAATTTTGTTAAGGATCCAATTAGAGGAGAGGGGAACTATTTAGTTCTGTGTGAAGTTGAAAATCCTGATGGCACTGCGCATTGGAGCAATACTCGTGCTGGACTTAGAAGGGTTTTAGATGCTGGTGGTACAAAGCATAATCCTTGGGTTGGTTTTGAACAAGAATATACCTTATATAGAGATGGCATTCCACTCGGTTGGCCAACTAGAGGTTTTCCTGCCCCACAAGGTCCTTATTATTGTGGCGTCGGTAATGATGCTGTTTATGGTAGACAATTAGTTGAAGAGCATACTGAGGTTTGTATTGAAGCTGGTATTTTAATTTATGGCACTAATGCCGAAGTTATGCCTGGTCAGTGGGAGTTTCAAATTGGATACAGAGGTAACGAGGATGAGGATAATTCAATAATTAATGTTTGTGACCATTTATGGTTTGCTAGATGGTTAATATATCGTCTTGGTGAGGATTACGACATCGACGCTTCAATTAGCAATAAACCAATGAAAGGAGATTGGAACGGTGCCGGCATGCATACTAATTTTTCTATTAATGAATTTAGGAATCCTATAACTGGTAGAGAAGCGATCAACAAAGCTATTGACAATCTTAGTAAAAAACATAGAGAGCATATTGCGGTTTATGGGCACGGCTTAGATCAGAGACTTACTGGTGATCACGAAACTTGTGGCATTGATGAATTCAAGGCTGGAGTTGCTGACAGAAGCTGTTCTATCAGGATTCCTCGTCAAGTTGATATTGAGGGCTGTGGTTACTTAGAAGACAGAAGACCCGGAGCTAATTCTTGCCCTTACCAAGTTTCTGAAAAATTAGTTTCAACAATTTTAGAAATTGACTAATCTGGCGCTGTAAAAGAGGCTCGTTAACATAATTATATTTCTAGCATTTTTTAAAGTGCTAGAGGTGGGAAACAGCTTTTATTAATAGTTACAGGTTTCTTTTGTAATACAGTTTTAGACTTTAACAAAATATTAAGGACGCGTCAAAAGATAAAATTAGGATATTGTGGAAAAGCAGAAAACAAGCATAGTAAAATCTGCGACCCGATCATACTGCGCGACATGAAGAGGTGAGAATAATTTGTCTCTTTTCCCAAACCAGTTGGTAAATCTTAAATATTTCATTTTTTATCCAAAGTTTTATCGTGATAATGTGATATTAATTCACTGGTTTGGAAAAAGATCTATCCTGATTATATCAGAAAGTCTATATATACTAACAATGTTATCGAATCTGCTAATTATAGTCTTATACCAATTCCCATCTTTACTGCTAAATTCAAGTAATAAATGCAACAAATCATATAATTTCTAGACCGATGAATTTGATGCTAATTTTAACTTCTCGTTCCAAACTTGATTAGGAGTTTTATATCCTAATATTTTTCTTGGTATATTGGGTAGAGTTATATAAGAGAACGTAACCCGACACTTAATTTTCATAGAGCCTATTTTTAAAAGTGCTACCACTCTACCTTGAATGATCACTTTCACGCTAAGTTCTAGATTCTAATGGAACAAAGTCATATAATTTTTATTTTTTAACTTAAAAAATAAAATAAAAATTATCATGATTAATAATAAGAAAGAATTTAAACATTTAACATTCAAAGATAGGCA
>JBLHPX010000096.1:0-4184 GCA_047624545.1 Ulvibacter sp. | reverse complement strand
TATTTGGGATGTTGGTCACCAATCATATCCTCATAAAATATTAACTGGCAGAAGAGAAAAAATGCTTACCATCAGGCAAGAGGGTGGCATTAGTGGATTTACAAAAAGATCAGAAAGTGAATTTGATCCCTTTGGAGCTGGTCACAGTTCGACCTCTATTTCTGCAGCCCTTGGTTTTGCCTTAGCTCGTGATATTAAAAAAGAAAAAAGAAATATAATTTCTGTAGTAGGGGACGGTGCGATTAGTGCTGGCATGGCTTATGAGGCGCTTAATAATTCTGGATCTGCTCATAATCGTTTAATTGTCATTTTAAATGACAATGATATGTCAATTTCTCCTCCCGTTGGAGCTATGTCCAACTATCTTTCTCGTCTTGCTGCGTCAAAATCTTATTTAAAAATTCGCGATATTTCTAAGAAGTTTTTAAAAAAACTACCTAACTCTATTGCCAAATTTCCTAAAAAATTTGAAAAGGCTGCTAAGGAATGGTGGATGGGTGGCAATATCTTTGAAGAGATGGGTTTTTATTATATTGGTCCTGTTGACGGTCACAATGTAGATGTTTTGGTGACTATACTGGAAAATATTAAGAATGATAAGTCTGACACTCCGATTTTAATTCATATTAAAACTGAAAAGGGCAGGGGTTATAATAAAATTATGTCATCCGTGGATTCTCTCCATGCGGTAGTAAAATTTGATTCAAAAACGGGAGAAAAATACTCTCTAAGTAATGATATTCCATCTTTTAGTAAAGTTTTTGGTGGATTTTTAACAAAATTGGCAAAAATAGACAAGGATATTGTGGCAATTACTGCAGCCATGCCAACTGGTACCGGTCTTGATATTTTTGAAAAAGAATTTTCAAAGAAGTCTAATAGATTTTTTGATGTTGGAATTGCTGAACAGCATGCGGTTACTTTTGCTGCTGGCCTTGCTTGTGAAAAAATTAAGCCTTTTGTGGCAATCTATTCTACTTTTCTTCAGAGAGCTTATGATCAAATTGTGCATGACGTAGCTATACAAAATTTACCAGTTAGATTTGCAATCGATAGGGCCGGTTTTGTCGGTGCTGACGGCCCAACTCATGCAGGATCTTTTGACATTGCTTATCTTATTAATTTACCAAACTTTATTCTTATGGCTCCAAAGGATGGTGATGATTTGGCAAGGGCAATTAAAACTTCCTTATCAATTAATAGCCACCCTTCAGCATTTAGGTTTCCAAGAGGCAATACTAATATTTCTAATAAATTGCAAAATATCCTTAATTCAGAACTTACTATTGAAGAATTGAAGGATGAATTGACGAAGATTAAAAAATTACCAATAGGGAGGGGAAAGATTATTAAAAAGGGCGGGAGGATTGCCATCCTATCACTTGGCTCAATTATCAATAATGTTTTTCTGGCTGATAAAATTTTACAAGAAAAGCACGATATTAACATCACTATTGCTGACGCTATTTTTGCCAAACCTTTTGATCAAAAACTGTTATTAGATTTGGCAGCAAGTCACGATGTCTTAATTACCATTGAAGAGGGAGTTATTGGTGGTTTTGGCTCTGCAATTGCTGATTTTCTTTTAAAAAATGACATTTTGTTTAAAAATAATTTAAAATTTTACCCTCTTCATATGGCAGATAAATTTATTGACCAGAAGTCGGTTGAAAAAATGCAAGAAGAATCTGGAATTGGGGTAAAGTCTATTGTAGATTTAGTCATCAATAGTATAAGCTAGCTTTATCTTTTAAGCTTCTCATTACCAAAAAGCCTCACACCCTGTTAATATAGGGCGGTAGTTTTTTAATAATTTTAACCTTAAAATATTTTGCTACATAATACATTATGGGAGTGTCTGGAATCAAGATATCCACAGAGATTTTTTTATTCTTTTAAATTGATAAAGCAGCTTACTTAAGGTAAGTGAGTATCAGAAAGTTAAAAAATAGAACAATATTAAGGGCGGTTTTGAATTCCAGATAGACCCATTATAAATAGGAATTAGCATAATCACAAATGAGTCAAGAAAATACAATAAAAATTTACACTGATGGTGCCTGTAGCGGCAATCCTGGCAGCGGCGGTTGGGGAGCTATTTTACTTTATGGAGATAAGGAGAAAAGGATTAATGGCTTCGATTTAGAGACTACAAATAATAAGATGGAACTTAAGGCTGTTATCGAGGCTCTAAAAATCATCAAAAAAAATGTTAAAATTGAAATTTATACTGATAGTATTTATGTTAAGGATGGTATAAGCAAATGGATTTTTTCTTGGAAAAAAAATGGCTGGAAGAATTCTAAAAAACAGGCAGTTAAGAATTCTGATCTTTGGAAAGAGTTAGATTCTTTGGTACAAAAACATGATGTTGAATTTTTTTGGGTTAAGGGTCATAGCGGTGATAAATATAATGATATTGCTGACGAACTAGCTAGAGAAAAAATAAAATATTACAAATAGCAGGACAAGAAAGATTTCAATCTACAAAGCTCTAAACCAAGTATAGAGATATTATAATTCAATGACCATTGTGGTAGGGGTGATTGCTGGATATGGTAAAACTGCGATAAATCTGTTCAATTAATACGCATCTAGCCATTAAGTGTGGTAGAGTAATTTTGCCAAAAGATATAAGGTAGTCAGCTTTTTTTTTAATTTTTTCGCCAAAACCACTGGCGCCACCAATAGCAAAGCAAATTTTTATACTTGATTCACGATAACCATTAATGATTTTTGACAAACCTTCTGTTGATAAAATTTTTCCTCCAGAATCTAAGCAGATTAAAATATAATTATCTGGTAAGTTTTCTAATAATAATTTTTCCTCCCTCTCTCTAACCATTCTTTCAGAAAGATTTTTGCTATTTTCTTTTATTTCTAATTCTTTTATATTAATCTTCCATGTGATTCTTTTTTGATAAAGGTCGAAGATTTCCTTATATGGGCTATTGTTAATTTTGCCAATTGCTAAAATTTTAATGAACATTATTTTTCAAAAATTTATTAGATTTTTTATATTTTTAGCTTTTCTTTATAGCTTCCCTTCTTTTGCTAGTAATCAAATTACTTCTATTGTCCTTTTAGAGGGTAAAAAATCAGTAAATATTATTATTTATAGTAAGCAAAAACCTGACTTTAAAAGCTTTTCCATCTCTGGCCCGGAAAGGTTAGTCATGGATTTTAATGACAGCAAAAATTATAGCAATTTTAAATTAGATAAAAGTAAATTTTTTACTAGCTTTAGATCTTCAGAGTCTAAATTCAGCTCTCGTTTCGTTTTTGATGCTAAGAAAAAAATTAGAATTTTTCATACAGTTTCAGAAGAAATTCAACTTTCTATGTCTGATAAATATTATAGGACAATTATTAAAGTTATTAATGAGTCAGGTAAGTCTGAGGCAAAAAAAACAAAGCCAGTTATAGTTATTGATGCTGGTCATGGCGGAAAAGATCCTGGCGCTATTGGTAGGACAAGAGTCAAGGAGAAAGATATTACCCTAGCCTACGCCTTGGATTTAAAAAAATATTTAGATTCGCAAAAGAAATATAAGGTTTATCTAACTAGGTCTTCTGATAAATTTATTCCTTTGGCTAAGAGGGTTGGTATTGCTCGTAAAAAGGATGCCGATTTATTTATATCGCTTCATGCTAATGCTTCAAAAAAAAAAGACATAGAGGGTTTTTCAATTTATACCTTATCTAATAAATCTTCTGATAAGGAGGCTGAAAAATTAGCTCAAAAGGAAAATAAGGCTGATATTATTGGTGGTATAAATTTAAAATCTGCTAGTGGTGATATTTTGGATATTTTAATTGATTTAGCACAGAGGCATACCATGAATAGTTCCTCTATTTTTGCTCAGGAATTAATTAAAGTGATGAAAAGTCGAGGAGTTCATATTTTACAAAATACTCATCGTTTTGCCGGTTTTAAGGTTTTAACTGCTCCTGACATGGCTTCGGTTTTAATTGAGATTGGTTATTTAACAAATAAGGCGGAAGAGAAGAGGATGAAAACCGACTTTTATAAAAGAAAGATATCAAAAGCAATAACTAGGGGTGTAGAATTATATTTTGAAAAGAGCTATGAATAAAAAATATTTCCAATATTTATTGCTTACATTGATAGCGATTTTAATAATTCTTTGGGTCTTTGACATTTCTAATCAAAAAGTAGAAAA
>JBLHPX010000095.1:0-4262 GCA_047624545.1 Ulvibacter sp. | reverse complement strand
AAAAACTGTCACCAACTTAGTCATTAAGTAAGATAGTTTTTTTCCACTCTTAAAATCACAAGTAACAGCAGCTGTGCAACTAAGTATTTGCGAATCTGCGGTTGACATTGTTGCCGCAAAAAGACCTGCCAAAATTAAACCAACTAATATTTCGGGTAGTAGAGAGTTTGCTAATGTAGGTAATGCTAATTCAGCATCAAAATTATTAACATCTGGGAGTAAAATTCTTGCAGTAATGCCAACTAAAATAGTTAAGACATAAAATAATGTATAAAAACTATAATAATACCCCCTGACCTTGGTAATATTATTTGGCTGATCCATGGCCATGAACCTAACCATAATATGTGGTTGACCAATAACGCCAATTCCAGCAAAGAACCATCCTAAGACAAACAATAAGGGTCCAATGAATGAATTAATTTCTAAATTTTGAGGAAAGAGAGAGATGTAGTCATTAGAGACAGATTGCGTTCTGGATAATAAGTCAGAAATTCCGCCAATTTCAGAAATTGCAGTAATACAAAGCAAACCCATGGCAAATATCATAACAAAAGATTGTGCCGCATCTGTCCAGATAGATGCTCTAATTCCACCAGCAAAACAATAGAGCAAAACAATTGTCGCACCAACTATTGCTCCAACCTTATAATCCCAACCAAACAAAATATGCAAAGCTTTGCTTCCTGCATTTAACTGAGCTGCCGCATAAATGCCAAGAAAAATTATTGTAATTACTCCCAAATATATCCTTAATTTTTTATAATCAAAATTACCCCACTTACTTATTGCTCCGGCAAAGCTAAGAACCCCCTTATTCTTTGTGGTAATGCGTAATTTTTTATGAATAAAAAGAGAGGATACAAAATCACCAGCTATCCAGCCAATCATTAACCAAATTGAAGAAATTCCATAACTATATGTGTACCCAATCATGCCAATAAACATAAACCCACTATTATTAGTAGCGACTGCAGACAGGGCTACAAGCCAAGGTTTTACACTATGATTCGCCAAAAGGTAATCACTACTGGTATGCTTGTTGACCACGGTTGATAAAACGCCAATTATAACAAAAATAAGTAGAAAGAAGACAAAACTGATGATCATTTTATTTGTAGATTTTTTTAGGCTTTAGGTAATGTAACCCCAGTTTGACCCATATATTTACCATTTTTATCTTTATAACTTTTAATACACCGCTCACTGCCTTTTAAAAATAAAAATTGACAAGCGCCCTCCCCGGCATAAATTTTTGCTGGAAGTGGAGTTGTGTTTGAGAATTCTAGGGTTACATGCCCTTCCCAACCCGGTTCAAGAGGAGTTACGTTAACAATGATTCCGCATCTGGCATAGGTTGATTTACCAACGCATATTACCAGAATATCTTCCGGTATTTTAAAATACTCAATAGTTCTTGCTAGGGCAAAACTATTTGGTGGGATGATGCAGATATCAGTTTCTTTATCAACAAAACTATCTTCAGAAAAATCTTTAGGATCTACAATGGCTGAGTTAATATTGGTGAAAATTTTAAATTCATTAGAAACTCTGGCATCGTAACCGTAGGATGAGTTGCCATAGGAAATAATTTTTTTACCATCCTCAACCCTAACCTGATTATTAACAAAAGGGGTAATCATATTTTTTTCTTCAGCCATTTTAGCAATCTGACCGTCTGACATTATTGACATACTTTTGTAATATATAGTAGTTATTTAATGTAATACCGTAACACTAAAATGAAAATAGCAGTTAATCAAGGTTTAATTCTTTATAAAAAAACTGCTTTAAAGATGGGAATTGGTATAATATGTTAAATTACTTATTTCTAATTGCATTTTAGCAAATATCTCAGATAATCAATTGCCTAGCTATAATATCAATTTATTTTCCTATCCAAGATTAATAAAAAGCTATAAATTGCTCATAAATTTTCTAAAACCTCTACATCACTTACGTTAAGTTTTTTGTTTTAAAATGAGTTTTACTGCCATTATTTAAGTTATAAATGAAAAAAATTTTATTAAAAATATTAAAATCTCCTGATATCGCTTCCAAAAAATGGGTTTCATCGCAATATGATTTTGCGGTAAGAAATAACACGATAGAGATAGAGGCTGACGCAGCTATTGTTAGGGTTGAGGGTTCGACAAAAAAAGCTTTAGCAATTTCTTCTGATTGTACGCCGAGATATGTTAAGGCCGATCCGTTTATGGGAGCTATGCAAGCAGTTGTTGAAACTTATCGCAATATTTCAGCAGTTGGTGCTACCCCAATGGCAATCACTAATTGTTTAAATTTTGGCAATCCTGAAAAGCCAGAAATCATGGGTCAGATTGTTAAATCAATTAAAGGAATCAATGAAGCTTGTAAATTTTTAAATTACCCTGTTATTTCTGGCAATGTTTCCTTATATAATGAAACTGATGGTTCGGCAATTAACCCTACCCCTACTATTGCCGGTGTTGGCTTATTTAAGGATCTTGACAAAAGATGTAATTTGAAATTTAAAAATATTAATGATGAGATATTTTTAATTAACAATATTTCTGGCCATATTTCATGCTCTCTTTATGAAAGAGATGTTTTAGGTAAAAACTCAGAAAAAAATCCTCCAAAAATTAACTTAGAATTAGAAAAAAAACACTCCTTATTTGTCAGAGAATTAATTTTCAACTCTAAAATTAACGCTTGTCACGATATTTCTGATGGTGGCCTATTTGTGACTTTATTTGAAATGTGTAATGATCATTTAACTTTTGATTTAAATCTAAAAAAGATCAAGCCCAAAAATTTAACAAATGAAGAGTTTTTATTTGCTGAAGATCAGGCTTGCTATGTTATTTCTAGCAAACCTGACAATAAGGACTCAATTTTAAATCTAGCAAAAGAAAAGAATATCAAAATAACTAGAATAGGTAACGTCATTAATGATGATATTATAATTAATAATCAAAAAATACCCTATCAAGAGTTAAAGACTATAAATAATAATATTTTTTCTAATAAATTTTCACAAATTTAAATTATGGTAAAAAAAGATAAAGACTCTTTTGGTCAAATGTTTTATGCCATTAAAATATTAGATAAACTGCTTGGGACAAAGTTTACTATAGATGGTGTTGAAAATATTAAAGACCGACCAACACTCTTTGTCGCCAATCACTTTACTAGAGTTGAGACGCTACTGCTTCCATACGTCATTTACAGATATTGCAAAAAACAAACCAGGTCTTTGGCTGATGCCAGTTTATTTAGTGGCGCTGTGGGAAATTTTTTAACGAGAACGGGTTGCGTTGCAACCAATGATCCGAATCGTAATAATAAAATTATTGAAAACCTTATTAAAGGTAACTCTGACTGGATAATATACCCAGAAGGATCGATGGTTAAGGACAAGAAAATTATCAATCAGACCGGCAATCAAATGTTCGTTAATGAGGTTGGGGAAACTAGAATTAAAACCGGCTCTGCTGTACTTGCTATTAAGGCAGAATTAATGAAATACGAAATTCAAAAATCATTCAATAATGGATCCTCAGACAACTTTTCTGATTTAAATATTAGGAATAAGGATGATATTTCTACAAAAGACTTACAAATCATTCCGATTAACATTACCTACTATCCAATTAGACCTGGAACAAATTCTATACATAAGATAGCTCATAAGTTTATTAAAGATTTGCCAGATCAATTGTCAGAAGAGTTACAAATTGAAGGAAATTTATTATTGTCATCGAATATTAATATTAGCTTTCTTAAGCCAATAAAAGTTAGTAAATATATTAGAAGTAGTAAAAATATAATATATAATATACCTCTTTTAAAAAAAGAAGCTAAAAGAAATTTAATTATAAAATATTTTAAAAATAAATTAACTAATGAATTCATGTATCGAATTTATTCTAATACCAAGATAAATTTTGACCACCTATTTATTAGTTCGATTTTCTATTTTAATGATAACAAGATATCAATACAGCACCTAAAAAATATTATATATTATTCATCATTTTTAATTAAAAAATCAAAAGATTGTAAATTTGGCGACAGTATAGGTAGTAAAAATCTAACCTTATTACTAAACGACTCTAAACATGGAAGTTTTGATGACATCGCCAAATTAGCCATAAAATCAAAAATTATCACTAAAGATAAAGAGTATTTTAAAATAAATCATACAAAATTAAATCAAGATGGTGACTTTCATAATGTTAGGTTGGAAAATACCATATCCGTTATTATGAATGAGTTTT
>JBLHPX010000094.1:0-4264 GCA_047624545.1 Ulvibacter sp. | reverse complement strand
TTTATTTTGTTCTATCAGATTCTAGAACTTACCCCCTCCATTATGGGATTTCTTAATCATGACGATTAAAAAATTCTTTTTTAATTATCATCTCCATCTCTGCAATCAACTCATCTGTAAGACTTTTGATTTCTTGTTTCCAGTTTTTCTCTTTTGTAATATTTCCATTTTTGATAATATCAGAGATAATTGATACGTATTTGAATAGTTTGATTGCTCCAACAGACCCTGTTGATCCTTTTATTTTGTGGATGATAAGGAAAAGTTCTTGGGTGTTGTTATTATCTTTTATTGCATCTATCTCATTGATTAATGTATAAGTTTCTTCTTTGAACGTATTAAAGAAATTTTCTTTTTCTGACTTTGTCCTGAAGGAATTTAGAATATCTACGTTAAGGATTTTATGCTGTTGGTCTTCTTCTTTGAGATCCTTGTGTTCTATTTTGTCATTCCGATAATCTATCCAGAATTTAGATAATGTTACCATATCTTCTTTTGAAGCTTTTCCCTTTATTAGATAATCATCCACTTTGTTGTTAAGAATATCGAAGATGTATTTCTTGTCTGATTCTCCGGTTATGGCTATGATTGGGATTTTTCGGCTTGTTTCTTGTTTTAATTCCTCTTCTCTGATATAATTTGTTAATTCTATTCCTCCGATATTCTTCATGTTGATATCGGTGATAATTAGATGATAGTTATTTAGCTGATTGTCTTTTATTAAATCTATCACGTCTTTGCCATCATGGCATTCAGTGATGTTTGCACCTGTGTCTTTGAAGTTTCTAGCAGTTAGCATTAATATCATGGGATCGTCATCTGCAATTATTATGTTTTTATCTTTTAATAAGATATTGTCGTTTATGTTTATTTTTCCTCTTGATGGAATATAATCATTTAATGTCCATTTGGATATATTTCTGGCAAGGAATTTTAGTTCTTTAGGTTTTTGGTAATATGAATTTGCACCAGCTCTTATTGATTTTTCCTGAATGGCTGAGTCTAATCTGGAGCTATACGCTATTATTGGTAGATCATCCTTACTAATCTTTAATTTAGTTCTCACTCTTTTTATGAGTTCATCACCCTTGATTTCGGGCATTTCTATGTCTGTTAGGATTAGATCAAATTGGCTATTCTGTTTTTTCTTTTCTTTAATTAGTGTTATTGCTTCAAGTGGATTTGTGATCTTTGTTATAATAAAGTTTGGACATTTTATCTCTAAATCCTTCCCTAAGACCTCCATGTTTGTTCTTACATCATCTATCAGAAGAATATTCTTCTTTACTAGGTTGGATTCCACCCCTATTAAATCTGGGTTATTTCCTTCTTGAGATGCCTTTCTCTCGGTCGCTTCTAATTTTAGCATTTTCTTTGTTTCTACAGCAATTATGTCGCCACCTAATATTGGGAATAATAAAGAAAATTTGGTGTATTTTTTTAATTCAGATTCGCATATTATTGCCCCACCGAAATCATCCATTATTCTTTGACAAAAATCTAACCCAAGACCTGTCCCATCTTTTTTACCGCTTGTGAAATATGGGATAAAGATTTTTGTTATTATGTCTTCTGATATTCCTGGACCTGTATCTGTTATGCTTAGTATGTTATATTTTTTTGTGTCGGGATTTAGATTGAACTTTTTTATTATGCTTTTGTGGATCTTTTGTTCTTTCTCAAACTCTATTATGATTGTAGATTTTGGATAATCTTTTGAATAAAAGAGGGCATTTTTTACTATATTGAAGAGTATATATTTGAATGCTGCGTCATTGATGGAAAGTATAAAATTTACATCCTTATTGTCAGAGATGGAATTTATTTCTTGCTCTGCATTTGATGCAGATATTATTTTATTCTTACCTAACTTGATAAATATTTTTTCTTTTTCTTCATTGGATTTGTAACCATAGATGATAATTGCATCTATGACTGATTTTTGTGCTGAATAATAATGAAAATCATCTTCTGCAAACATCTTTCCTCCTAATTCTTGAAGCGTCATATCTATTACATTTCCTGCTAAAGCTATTGTTTTATCTACATGTCTTTTGAAATTTATTAATTGAGTCTTGCTTGTATTATATGAAAGATTATCAGTTGCAAGTTTCATTGCTCCTAGCGGGTTTCGCAGTTCGTGGGCAATGGAGCCAGCCAGAGAAGATAGTCGTCGATGTTGTTCTGACTGAATAAATAACCAAGCCTTTCTATTGCCATAAACGAATAGCACGCCAGCTATTGTAGTAAATGAGAAAACTAACATATATGATATATAGTCAAAATCACTATCTAGAAGAAATGGTTCGTTGGTGCTGAAATAATTAATCAAAATTCCCAATATTATTCCTAACAATAGATCTATTGCATATATTATCCAATTTGGAATAAAAATTGATAAACAAATTGGCATAAAAATCATCCACCATAACCAAATGTAATGAAAATCATTTAGAATTAAGTTGTGAGTTATTATCAACGGTAATATGGTTATCAGCATTAAATGCCAATAAAGTGGGAAGAATTTATTAATACGAGTGCTTCTCTTACTAAGATACAAGCAGTATATAATAGATATTAAGCACATTAATACTGCTAGCGACCTGAGAAACGGAGCTTCCTTTAAATTTAGAAAATATAAATGATAAAAATAAAGTGATATATGTGCGAAAACTCCTATTATAGAAACTGGCAATAAATTGTAAATGTTTACATCTATCCCCTCTTTAAAACATTCCTTAAGTTTATTAATCATGATTTAATCCATATTTATGATTAGTTGCATATTTTAATAATTTCTTAAAATTTTTAGCTTCTTCAACTTCAGGTAATTTTATATATTTATTATTAATATTACTAACGTCAAAATTAATTCTTGGCGAGTTAACATATGGAGATAAAACATTACCAGCTATTTTATAAAAGAATTTTTCACTTTTATTTTGATTATGTGGATAATATTCTACTGCCCTCGCTCCAGAAATATTAAGGGATTCTAATATTAATTGAAAATAAAATTTATGTGATGTTTCTTTTTCATGTGCCAAGTGAAAACTTCTATCTTGGTCATCATTCACGCAAACTTGATACATTATTTTTGCACAATAATCAACAGGAACTATATTTAGCCCGTGCTCAAAAGAAATCTGATATCTAATGTCTAAATCACACTTCTCAGAAATAAGATTTTTAATATTACTTATTTTGTTTTTTTTGGCTCCCAATAGAGCATACCCAAAGCCATAGAAAACATCAAATTTGCTAATCCTGCCAAATTTTTCTTCAATCATTCTTCCGCAAATTACTGATGGACGAAAATATCTACATTTTTGACTGGATTCTTTTTCAAACCTCCTTACTTCAATTTCAGCTTGTAATTTTATTTTTTCATATTCACTACGAAATTCCTGATCTAAATTAACATAATCTGGTTTTATATCACCATATGTTTTACCGCAAGAGTATGCGGTTCCAACATAAACAAATTCAGCGATATTGTTACAGGATTTAGCTAGTTGTATAATATTTTGTGTACCAACTAAATTAATCTTTCTTACATCTCTTTTTGATTTTTCATCATTCCAAAGATTTGTAAGGGCGGCAATATGAATAAAGAAATCTATTTTTTGTGCTTTAAGATATATTAAGTCATCATCAGAAATGCCTAATTTTGGAGATTCTAAGTTGTAATTAATAAATTTAGTATTTTCACCAATCCAATTATAAATTTGATTAAAATTGAATTGGTAATCACCTATGTATTCCTCCAACTCTTCTTCTAGGATTGTGATTATTCTATTTTTAAGTGAGTTACTGCCATGATCTCTGCCAAATAGAATAAATTTAATATGAGATAAATTATTTTTGTTATTCTTAATAGTTTCGAGTAGAAAGTTCCTACCTAACAAGCCTGTAACCCCAGTAATTGCAAATAACATAATTAGAAATTGTGGTTATAATTTAACTCCTCTATATGGGTAAAAGTCATATATAAAGCTTTATATCGCCACTTCTAACAAAGGAATTAATACTTTCTAAGTTCTTACAAGGTACGAAATAAAGCTATTTAATGATATCACATTAAAGACGTGGCTGTCAAGTTTTACAACGCTGTTCCTATTTTTAAAATAGAACCATCTATTTTACAACAATCCATATTCCGAAATTCCTCTGGATTAACTCTAAACAAATCTGGATCTAATTTATACCATTTCTCTAAAGCATCAAAAGGAGTTCTGACATTAAGCTCTTTCTTTAAAGAGCC
>JBLHPX010000093.1:0-4307 GCA_047624545.1 Ulvibacter sp. | reverse complement strand
CCGTGATTTACTCCCGCTATATTAAATTTATAAATTTTTGATAAAATTTGAAATAGTTTTAAACCCCTCGAACAATGTAATATTATAAAATCTGGCCTTACCTTATGAATTATAAATATGATTGATATAAAGAGCTTTATTTTATTTTTTATACTAACCTCGAACAACTCCCCAACCAATTGATCTTTATAACATATATTTTTATTTGGTAATATTGTATAAATATTATATTTCGGATCTAAAGAAAATGCCTTGGAATAATTGATTGCACACTGCTCAACGCCACCAATATGATTACCTACGTTGTTAAGAAATTGTATTATTTTTGTCATCTAAATCAATTTTATTGAGCTGATTTTGGTTTTATTATTTTTCTTATTAAAGCAGCTAATTCCCACTAAGTTTGATGTCATTCCGCAGAATGTAGCGCAATATATTGTTCTTTTTTTATTGTCGCAAATAATTAAATGAATAATAGTAGAAAGTATCTTCTGCAAAGCCTTAAAACACACCTTCAGATATGATTTTCTCTTTCTTTCTAGGTATGACTTGCCCCACCCCATATGCCAATTTCTAAAATATAGCATTTTTTTTTGCTCCCTCTTGTTTTTAATATTTGTAGATAATTGGCCGACATGGTAGACAAGAGAGTTTTTAACTAAGATATTTTTATAGTTATTAACTAGAGATCTGTTAGAAATTTCATGATCTTCGCCATATAAGAATATATTCCGATCAAAAAAGCCTATTTCTTTAAAATAACTAATTTTTATCAGCATATATCCGCCACACATAAAATCTGTCTCTATAGTGTTACCGCTTTCTTTGAAGGTTTTGAAGTTATTTTTATATTCATCAACTTTTTTATGAATATCGTTCTTATCTAGGGTGTGAGTTGATATTACTAAGGGATTAGCTAAGGCAACTTTTTTATCTTTACCTGCCTCATTCACCAAATTATCAAGAGAGTTTTCACTAATTATTGCATCAGGGTTTAGTAAAAAAGCATAATTGGTTATAACCTCTTTTAGCGCCAAATTATTAGCTCTACCAAAACCGATGTTATTTTCTAATAAAATTAACTTAATTCCAGATCCTTTAAAATTATCTTGTAGATATTTTTGAATATTGTCATTACTGCCATTATCAATAACAACTATTCTATAACCCTTATTTATTATATTTTTTAGAGCCTGCCCCACGATATGAGAGCTATTGTAGGTAACAATAATTATTGTTACATCCTTATAATTATTCTGAATCTCAATATTAAAATCCTTCTTTATTTTGCCACAATCTAACGCAGCATTTAATGGTCTTTTGGCTTTTGTTGGAAAGTGATCGCTGGAAACGGGAGTTATTTTTAAACTCTTAATATTGTTAGTTATTTTTTTGGCAAAGTCACAATATGATAGTGATTTTTTACTGACTAGGTGATAAATCTCTTTAAATTTTGATTTTTCTTGCAACTCCTCAATTATTTTTATGGTATTTTCGGCAATATCGTAGCTATTAATAGGGTTGCAAACCTGATCATTAACTATTTTTAACTCCCTGTTTACCTTGGCTAGTTTTTTTATTTTATTAACAAAGTTATTTTCTTGATTTAAATTATAGACGGTTGCAACGCGAAAAATTAGATAGTCACAATCTGATTTTATTATTGCCTTTTCGCCATTTAATTTACTTTTACCATAAATTCCAAGAGGTTTGAGATTTGTAGTATTGTCTTCTTTGTAGGGCTTTTTACCCTTACCATCAAAAACATAATTTGTAGAATAATGAATAAACTTAACATCATTTTTTTTACAATATTTTGCAATTAAAGAGACTGCTTTATGGTTAATTGCTTCTGCCAGTTCTTTTTCATCCTCAGCCCCATCAACTTGATTGTAGGCGGTGGCGTTAATAATTAAATCTGATTTTGGTAATGTTATCAGAAATTCTTTTAAAGAATTTAGATCGCTAAAATCAATATCTTCACTAGAAAAATTGGTAATGTTAAATTCCGTTTTGGTAGAAAAAATTTTTAATAAATCGCTAGCAACCTGACCATTCTTTCCGAAAATAATTATATTTTCCATTTTTTTTATAAAATTTAGTCTATACAATAATTATTAATATAATTATCACTTATAATCAACATTTAAAATGATAGATCAAATATTAAATCCAAAAATATCAATCATCATAACTTGCTATAATTATGGTAAATTTATTGAGGATGCGGTTAGCTCAGTCATTAGACAAACATTTTCCGATTATGAAATAATAATTATTGATGATTGCTCAACTGATCAATTTACCATAGAAAAAATTAAAGAATTACATCAACTATATAAAAATAATAATAAATTTAATTTAATATTATTGCCGAAAAATATTGGGGTTTGTGGGGCGAGAAATTTGGCTACCAAAAAAGCCAGAGGTGAATATATACTATATTTAGACGCTGATGACATGATAGAAAAAACTTGTTTGAGCAAGATGTACAGCAAGATGGTTAATAATAATTATGATATAGTTGGCTGCTTGTCCAAGGAGTTTAATAAAAAAATATCCTATCTTAAGACTAAGAATAATATGTTTTTTAAATTTTCTAATAGAAATTTTAACAAATTTGAGTTTTGCTTCAAATGTCAAATATCAATAACTTCTTTATTTAAAAAAGAAATATGGGATAGGGTTGGTGGCTTTAGAGAAAATATGAAAAATGGAGTGGAAGATTATGATTTTTGGCTAGGAGCGGTAGAAGGCGGTGCGAATGTTTTTATTTTACAAGAGAGATTATTGTTTTATCGTAGATCACACGAATCTCGCTCTAATAATAACGAAGGGTGTGGCGATTTAATTGTCAAAAATAATTATAAATTATATCACTGGTTTGTATCGCAAGCTCACAACAAAATATCCAAATATAAATCTAATGCTCGTAGATTTAAAAGAACCTCTTTATTACTTGGATTTATAAATATATTGCTAATATTTTATTTGTTACAATCTAAGTAATTTTGGTTATCAGGTCTCTCAAACCTTTCTCAAAAGAAATTTGATTTTTAAATCCTAATTCATTTTCAATTTTACTACCATCAATGGCGTATCTCCTATCATGTCCAGCCCTATCTTTAATATAAGTAATTTGATTTTTATAAGAATTTCTATTAGATTTAGGTTTAATTTTATCTAAAATTTCACAAATTTTATTTACTATATTATTGTTATTTAACTCATTATTGCCGCCAATACAGTAGGTTGCTCCAATTTTACCTTTTTCTAAAATTAAGTCTACCGCCCTATTGTGATCATCAACATGAATCCAATCTCTAACATTTTTGCCATCACCATATATGCCAATATCCTCACCTGCAATTGCCTTTCTAATGATTGTCGGGATTAACTTTTCATTATGCTGTCTTGGACCATAATTATTACTGCAATTGCTAATGGTAATTGGCAAATTGTAGGTTTTGTTATAAGCCCTTACTAGGTGATCGCTGGCAGCTTTTGAAGCGGAATAGGGGGAGGATGGATTATATGGAGTTTCTTCGGTAAATCTTTTATTTCCTTCCAGCGGTAAATCACCAAATACCTCATCAGTTGAAACGTGATGAAAATGAAAATTTGGTTTTTTAACATTTTGCTGTAGGGAAATTTTTAATAAGGAGTGTGTACCATTAATATTGGTTTGAATGAAGGTGTCAGGGTTTTTGATGGAGTTATCAACGTGGCTTTCAGCTGCAAAATGAATGATTTTATCAATATCATGCTCATCCATAATCTTTTTCAATAGGGGTTCATCTAAAATATCTCCTATGATTAATTTATATTTACCCTCTTCAATCCAAGTTAAATTTTCTTTCTTGCCAGCATAGGTTAATTTATCTAGTACAATTACCTTATTACCTTTTCTTACCTGCTGCCCCACAAAAGAACTGCCAATAAATCCTGCCCCACCCGTTACTAGTAAATTTGTCATTATTTTTTATAAAATATTACTCCAATTCTTTTAATATGATCAATAAGGTTGTCATTATTTATGTCAGAAAATATAGAAATATCAAATTTATATGGAAGCAAAAGATCGTCAAGATCAGTCACTATTCTTTGTAAATTTTGTAAATCAAGGTTTCCTTTTAAAGTTAAATCTATGTCAGACCCCTCTCGATAATTACCAATTGCCCTTGATCCATAAAGCCTAGCTTCATCTATGTTTTTATATTTAGAAAGAATTTTGTTTATTTTTTCTATATTATCTTCTTTTAGACCAAATTTCATGACAATTGCAATAATTTCTTTTTTAATTTTTG
>JBLHPX010000092.1:0-4311 GCA_047624545.1 Ulvibacter sp. | reverse complement strand
CTAGTGTTAATGCAGGAATCAGTCTTTCTAAGGGTTATAAAATAACTAATCAGGCAAAAAACTTCCTTGAAGACAGATTATTTTTTCAAAAATATCCTCTAAAATGGCAAAAATACAATTCTTATGATGGTGATGAGAGGCATAAAATGCTTCTCGCTAGTGATTTTAAAAATGGCTGGGAGAAGGAGTTTTATCAATATCCAAAATTAATAGAGGCAATAAATAACTTTCTATCAGTAAGAATTGATAATTCCGCCATAAACTCTTTGACTCCAGTTTCTATTTGGAAGATTTCTGATCAAGAGGTGATATTTAATTTATATGGAGTAAGGCATCTATTCGATAGAAAAATTGATGAAGAAATTATCAATGTCAACTCCCTTACAGCAATTGCAACTTTGAATGATGGTAAGTGGGAATTGGATATCGTGGACGCTATCTATGATAAAAATATAAAGACCAATCTTGCCTATAAAAATGGTCATAAGAAATTTTATATTTGGGATTTATATGAGGATGGTGATGATATGTCAATTATTTTTAAGGTTGAAGATAAATATTCTGAATATTTCCAAATTTTTCAGGAGACAAAATCAAATAATTATCGTAGATTCTATCAGCTAGGAGCCTATTATAACCATATTGTCATTGATCCAAATAGCGATTAATCATTTGTTTTTTTAATTTTAGTAATTTATAATCATTTTCTTTGCGGGTGTAGCTCAGTGGTAGAGCACAACCTTGCCAAGGTTGGGGTCGAGGGTTCGAACCCCTTCACCCGCTCCAGTTTACGTTCTTCAAGATAGATTCCATCAATAGCATTTTATTTCCATGAATTCAGTTCTAATAATAGATTTTGGTAGCCAAGTTACAGAGTTAATTGCCAGAAGGGTCAGGGAATTATCAGTTTTTTCTATTGTTAAAAATTGTGATATTACCTTCGAAGATATCAAAAAACTATCTCCAAAGGCTATTATTTTTTCTGGTGGGCCAAATTCTGTTAATGAAAATTTTTCTCCCGAAATTGATAAGAAAATTTTTGACCTCAATATTCCAATCTTAGGAATTTGTTATGGTCAACAATTAATTGCCAAATTACTTGGTGGCAAGGTTGAGTCAGCTGATGATAGAGAGTTTGGTAAGGCTGTGATTAACATTAAATCAAACTCAGATCTTTTTGCTAATTTCTCTTCTAAAGAGAATCAAGTTTGGATGTCTCACGGCGATGTCATAACTAAAATTCCTGATAATTTTGAAATTATTGCCACAACTAATAATGCGCCTTTTGCTGCCATTAAATGCAACAAAAGAAAAATTTATGGTGTACAATTTCATCCAGAAGTTTCTCATTCACTAGGAGGTCAAAAATTAATCTCTAACTTTATTTTAAATATTGCTGGATGTAAGCAGGATTGGAATATGGGTAATTTTATGAATGAACAAATTGCTAAAATTAAAGAAGAGGCTGGCAATGAGAAGGTAATATGCGGACTTAGTGGTGGCGTTGATTCTTCTGTTGTTGCGGCTCTTATTCACAAGGCAATTGGCGATAATTTAGTTTGCATCTTTGTTGATCACGGTCTTTTGAGAAAGGACGAGGGTAAGGAGGTAAAGGCAGTTTTTGAGGATCATTTTAAGATTAATTTAGTTTATGTCGACGCTAAGGATGTATTTTTAAAAAATTTAGAAGGAATTTCTGATCCTGAAAAAAAGAGAAAAATCATAGGCAAGACTTTTATTGATATTTTTGACGAAGAATCAATCAATATTAACGCTAAATTTTTAGCACAAGGCACCTTATATCCTGATATTATTGAATCTTCTCACCCAAATTCCGGTCATAGCAAAACCATTAAATCACATCATAATGTTGGTGGCTTGCCAGAAGATATGAAGCTAACATTAATTGAGCCTGTAAAAACCTTATTTAAGGATGAAGTTAGAAAATTAGGTAAGGAGTTAGGGCTTCCTGACAAAATTATTAAGAGACATCCTTTTCCGGGTCCAGGTCTAGCCATCAGAATATTGGGAGAAATATCTGAGGAAAAAATTAATATCTTACAAAAGGCTGATGCCATTTATATTGAAGAATTAAAAAGTAATAATCTTTATGATGAGATTTGGCAGGCATTTTGTGTTTTACTTCCAGTAAAAACCGTTGGCGTAATGGGCGACGAAAGAACTTATGAATATGTTTTATCAATTCGTGCTGTAACTTCGGTAGATGGTATGACAGCTGATATTTATCATTTTGATACAAAATTTTTAGCAGATCTTTCCGGAAAGATAATCTCTCAGGTTAGGGGGGTTAATAGGGTAACTTATGATATTACTTCAAAGCCACCCGGAACAATTGAGTGGGAGTAATTATAGTTTACACTTCTTATTTTTAGCCAAATTTTAACTTATTTAAACATGACCACTTCAACAATAGTAACTATAGTAGTTCTAATTCTTACAGTGATTTACCTAATTTCTATTTATAATAAATTAGTTGCCCTAAAAAACCGTTTTAAAAATTCTTTTTCACAAATTGAGGTTCAGATGAAGAGAAGATATGATCTCATACCAAATCTTATTGAGTCTGCAAAAGGTTACCTTGCTCACGAGAAAGAGACTTTACAAAATGTCGTTGAAGCTAGAAATCAAGCCTCAGATGCTCTAAAAAATGCTGCCGACAATCCGATAGATGCAGGAAGTATTAAAAATCTAGCCACTGCCGAAGCTACCTTGGGTAATGCTATGGGTAAATTCAATTTAGTCATGGAAGCTTATCCGGACTTAAAAGCTAACCAAAATATGATGCAACTTTCGGAGGAATTAATTACGACCGAAAATAAGGTTGCATTTGCTCGTCAGGCATATAATGATGGCATTATGGATTATAACACTTATAAACAAAGCTTTCCGCAAGTCATTTTAGCTTCTATTTTTAAACATGGCCAGGATGGAACTCTTCTTGAATTTGAAGATAAGGAACAAATCAAGCAGGTTCCTAAGGTTTCATTTTAATATCAATTCTTACCTTTAAAATATACAAGTTAAAACAGATTTTTTTTATCCTTATTAACTTAAGCCATCAAAAAGCCTTACATCACATTAGCACATATTAACGTAGGGCAGACATTTGTTAATAATTTATGAATAAAAATATTTGGAAAAAACTACTTTAAAGATATAAAATAAAACTTTTAATTAATGAATTTCTTTGCTCACCAAGAAAAGGCTAAATTTAATACTAAGAAATTAGTATTCATGTTTATCATGGCAATTTTATCAATTATATTCATTGTTAATCTTTGCATTGCTTTTTACTATTACATTCCAAATATCAATCACACTCAATCTGGGTATAATATTTTTTTAGATTTTTTATCATCTATTAATAGGGAGCTTTTTTTGTATAGTAGTATTTCCATTATCCTTGTGATCGCCCTTGTTAGTTTTATTAAAAAAATGACACTATCTTCTGGAGGTAAGGATGTGGCAATATCTTTGGGAGGGAAATTAATATCCCCTGATAGTAGAGACTTTAAAGAAAGACAGTTGCTAAATATTGTTGAGGAGATGGCCATTGCATCCGGTATTTCTGTACCTCCAATTTATGTTATAGAAGAAGAGTCGATTAATGCCTTTGCTGCTGGTTATAATTTTTCTGATGCGGTAATAGGCGTTACAAAAGGCACTATTAATTATTTAAATCGTGATGAATTACAGGCTATAATTGCCCATGAATTTAGTCATATTTTTAATGGGGACATGAAGATTAATATTAAATTAATTTCTATATTACATGGTATATTATTCTTTACTATTTTAGGAAGAATAATAATTCATTCTTCATTTTATAGTCGTAGAAGTAGAAGTAAAGAATCTAGCGGGGCAATAGCGGCAGGAGTCGTAATGCTTATTGTTGGATATTTGGGGTATTTTTTTGGAAAATTAATTAAGTCCTCAATCAGTAGGCAGAGGGAATATTTGGCGGATGCTAGTGCCGTACAATTTACTAGGAATAAAGATGGAATTGCATCAGCTCTTAAAAAAATTGGCACATTAAGTCACGGGTCAACAATTAAAAATCCTAAAGCAAATGAAGTTAGTCACATGTTCTTTGGAGAATCTTCGCATAGTTTAATATCAATGATGTCCACTCATCCGCCACTTGAAAAAAGAATTTTAGCGGTAGATCCTAATTGGGATGGAGAATTTAACTCTAATTTGGAAGAAAATAATAGCCAAAAAATAGAATCTCAATCTAATACCTCAAGAGGTAAGAAGGAAGATATTAAGAGATCTTCTATGGCTACTCTG
>JBLHPX010000091.1:0-4580 GCA_047624545.1 Ulvibacter sp. | reverse complement strand
TTTGGTTGCTTTTGGAATTTCTGTTCTAATAGGAAGTAGTGCATTTTCTGAAAATAATCAATTTTCTATTGTTTATGTTGCGGGGTCGGGCAGAATTTTATTTGCAATAGGTATTATTATTTTTATTTGTTTTAATATCAGAAAATCTTTTGATAATCGGGAGATAGAATTTTTTTTAAGTAAATCTATATCGAGGAGTAAATTTATTTTATCTTACATATTAGGATTCTTCATAGTTTCGATTTTTGCCTTATTGCCTTTGATTATTTTAATTTCCATCCTACCAGAGGTTAATTATTTGGGGTTATTTTTTTGGTCATTATCTATCACACTAGAATCTTTAATATTTATTTCCTTTGCTATCTTGGCGTCGTTTATATTTAAAAGTGCAGTTTTTTCAGTTCTGGCATCGTTTGGTTTTTATGTCATGTCTAGAATGATGGGATTTTTTGTTATGAATATTTCATTTTCAGACAGTATTTACAATTTTAACTCATTTGGAAAGTTCGTTACAAAAATAATCTCTACTATTATTCCAAGATTAGATTTATTTGCTAAAAGTGAGTGGTTAATTTATGGAGCTAATATTTCTTATACCGACTTATTAATCATATTATTGCAATCTATTATTTATGTATTTTTAATGATCTTTATGTGCTTTTTTGATTTTAACAGAAAGCAATTTTAATATGGATAGAGTTAACTTTACCTTCTTTTCATTCTTTTTGCTATTGCAAATCATGTTTTGGTACAATACTGAGAATATTAAGTCGAAGGTAGATATTTTACCAAAGTTGCAAACAAAAAAATCTATAGAAGGTCTTTCCTTTGGCGATAAGGAGTTTTATTTTCGTAACCTATCAATAAAATTGCAAAACTCGGGAGACCAATTTGGTAACTACACTTCTCTTAAAAAATATGATTACAAACTCCTATATAATTGGTTAAAGACTCTATCAGAATTAAATTATCAATCTAAATTTACTCCTTCAATTGCAACTTATTTTTATAGCTCCGTTCCTGACCAATCTAGAGTTGCTTGGATTGTAAAATTTTTAGAGGAATATGCTGAAGAGGATATTGATAAAAATTGGTGGTGGATGTTTCAGGCGGTAACATTAAGTAAAATGTTTGTTAAAGACGATAAGACGGCATTAAGACTTGCTTATAAATTAAGTAAAACTAAGAACCCAAATGCTCCATATTTTACAAAGCAGATGCCGGCAATTATTCATTCAAAAATGGGTAATCATTGTCAATCATTTTTAATTATGAGGGATTTAAGAGATAAATATAATGAGTACGAAGATGCAACTGATCCTAGTATTGTTAGTGATTTGTTTTTTATGAATATATTTGTAAAGGAGCAGCTAGAAAAATTAAAAGAGTCAAATGTTAAGCCTAGGAACTGTAATACCAAAGCTTATCTATAATGTAAAATTTACTCTTCTTACTCTTTGGCCAAAAATTATCATAAAATTTAGCTAAATTATATTCCGATATTAAGCATATATTTAATAATAAATTTCTGATCCAAACTAACTTACTTAAATGTCGTATTGTAGATGAACTTTGGTATAACATCGATTCTTAAAAATCAAAATAAGTAAAAATGAAGAAAGATATTCATTATTGGTCCGAAATAATAATTGATTTAGCCATTGAAGAGGATTTGTCTAATCAGTCAGACGTTACTTCTGACAACATTCTTTCAGAAGGTATAAATGTAAAATTTTCGATTCGAGCAAGGCAGGATATGATCCTTTGTGGCTCTGTATTTGTGGCAACAATTTTTAATAAAATTGCCACTAGATATGCGAAGAACAAGATTACCTTCGAAGAGAATTTTTCTGACGGTGCTGCAGTTAAGGCTGGGGAAGTTATTATTTACGGCGTCGGTAATGCAAGATTAATTTTTGCTAGCGAGAGAATAATTTTAAATTTATTACAACATCTTAGTGCCATCTCTACCAAAACTAATAAATTTATAAAAAAAATTGGCGATAGTAAAACTAAAATTCTTGATACCAGAAAAACTATCCCAGGATTTCGTCATTTACATAAATATGCGATTAGAATGGGTGGCGGCTACAATCATCGCTTCTCTCTTTTTGATGCGATATTAATTAAAGATAATCACATTGCTGCTGCTGGCGGGGTAAAAAATGCCCTCAACAATATCTGTTCTAAAAATATCAACATTCCAATTGAAATTGAATGTGATAATTTGCAGCAAGTTCGTGAAGCAGTACAATATGATATTGATATTATTATGCTTGACAATATGAATATTGAGCAGATGCGTAAAGCTAAGGATATTATTGCTAATAAGGTAAAAATTGAGGTTTCTGGAGGAGTTAATTTAGATGCTATTGATAAAATTTTAGATTTGGAGATTGATTACATCTCAGTTGGAGAATTAACCAATTCTATTGATGCCGTTGACATTGGTTTGGATATTGATTTTTAATTAATATGAAAAAAATCATTCGTTTTTTAAATAATCTTGGGCCAGGAATTTTAGCAGCATCAGCTGCAATTGGAGTTTCTCATTTAATCCAATCAACTAGGGCAGGTGGATATTTTGGTTTCGAGCTTTTGTGGATAGTTGTTCTTGTTAATATTGTGAAATATCCTTTTATTGAATATGGTTTTCGATATACGGGTGCAACGGGGGAGAATTTATTACAGGCATACAACAAGATGCATAAAAATTTCTTAAGATTCTTTGTAGTTACAAATATTATCGCTGCAATCGGATCTATCACCTTACTTTCTTATGTTGCTGGCGGAATTTCTAAAGCCGTTTTAGGTCTAACTCTTGATACCAAGATCATTACTTTGATTATAATGGTAATTTTTGTCGCCATAATAACTTTAAAAAACTATGATTTTCTTGATAATGTCATGAAAATTTTTATGTTGTTGTTATTTTTCTCAACATTTTTTGCAGTAATTTTTGCTATCGCCAATCACAACCCAGATCAAAGTAATATTATTTATACTGATTCAGCTTGGAATTCTAGTAATTTGCCTTTTGTTATTGCATTGATGGGGTGGATGCCGGGGCCGATGGAAATAGGTGTTTGGTATTCTCTTTGGCTACAGGCAAAAAACAAGGGAGATCACAAAATTAACTTCCAACAAGCTAAGTTTGATTTTAATTTCGGATATATTCTGATTATTATTACTGCTATTTTTTTTGTTACACTTGGAGCTTTGGTTCTTCATCACTCTGGAATAGAAATCCCAAAAAGCGGTCCTGATTTTGCAAGACAACTACTTTCGGTCTATAGCTTAACAATTGGAGATTGGTCAGAAATTATCATTGCAACAGCGATTTTAACGGCGATTCTCTCAACTACAATTACGGTGATCGACATTTATCCTCGTAGTATTTCTGTTGGATTGCAAATTCTAAATAATAGCGGTGAAGAATGTGAAAAAAGACAGAGATTAAAGTTAACTATTATTTTTTGCTCTACTGCCTTCGCGATAATTTATTTTTTTGTCAATGATTTTCAAAGAATAGTGGATATCGTAACTATAATTTCTTTTCTTTTTGCACCATTTTTTGCTTTTTTAAATTACAAGGTAGTGACTTCAAAATTATTGGCAAAAGAATTTCATCCAAATATTTATTTAAAGACCCTTAGTTTTATTGGGTTAATATTTATGGGCATATTTGTATTATCTTTTGTGTGGGTCAAATTTTTTTAGATCTCTTGAAAAAACAAACTCAGTTTCCAACTGCTACCAAGGGGTGGGTTAAAATCTTTGGTTTTGGTAGGGGTTCGTAACTCCCCTTACAGATGGGGGAATTAAAATTTCATAAAAGTTACGCCACAACAGACAAACTTGATTTATTTTTGTGTAAATTCTTCAAAATTTTTGCAAACTCCTCTTGTAATATTTTGTCAAATTCTTCTTGAGTAGTAGAAATACCTAATTTTTCTATAGAAGTTACCCCAAATTCTTTAATGCCGCAGGGTATGATATCATTAAAGTACTGTAAATTCGGGTTAATATTTACGGCAATTCCATGATAAGTAACCCATTTTTTTAATTTAATACCGATAGCTGCAATTTTTTCTTCACTATTATTGGTTTTGACCCAAATTCCTACACGATCTTTTCTAATTTCACCCTTAATCCCAACTTTTGACAGACTATTGATAATCCAATTTTCTAATAAATTAATAAATTTAGAAATATCTGGCTTATTTGGCATAAAAAGTTCTTTTAAGTCGAGCATTAGATAGATAATTCTAATTCCAGGGCCGTGATAAGTATATTTTCCCCCGCGATTAGTTTTAAAAACAGGAATTTTTGGTTCCAAAAGGTCGCTATCTTTTGCGCTAATACCAGCGCTATAAAGGGAGGGGTGGGAGGTAAGCCACACAAGGTTAGGAGAGTCTTTGTTGATGACTTCTCTATTTCTTTTTTCCATAAACTTTATCGACTCTTCAAAAGAAATTTCTTTACCATCTATCTTCCATTCAATTTCCATTGTTTTTTCTTGATAATAAGATTATTTTAATTTATCATAACCAACTCTTCGAATAATACCAAAGTTCATC
>JBLHPX010000090.1:0-4593 GCA_047624545.1 Ulvibacter sp. | reverse complement strand
ATGATGGCGCCTTTCCTGCTGAAGATCGGGGGTCTGCTGAGGGTGGTTCTTTTGACGATGTCGGCCCTCCCGGCGACACTCGAAGCGAGAGCAGTGATGATAGTGAGAATAGAGCAGGAGGTGCCCGCAACGCCCGCGCTTCTACGGCCCGCAACGCCCGCGCTTCTACGGCCCGCAACCCAAACCATAACACACAAAATGCTACACACCCTAGCGGACCCATAAAATCAGCAAAACCTTCTACAGATATAGATATAAGTCATTATCCAGAAATTGATGGCTTTAAATATCAGTTAGAAAATAGCAATGGTAACAAAGAGTTTAAAATCATAGCTATAAGGGAAGGTGTAATTGAAGCCCTAAGAAAGGGTATTAAAATTTCTAATGCAGAACCCAAAAATTTTATTCAAGATAAGGACTTAATAGATAGCTTTAATTATATAATAAAGATTCATCCCGAGGTAATTGACGAAAATTCTTTTCAAAACTTTCTGGAAAAGGAGTTAGAACAAACAAATAACCCCTTTCAAGAAATTGCAACCTCTTATGAATTTAAAAAAACATTTGAAAAAAGAATTGATAGTAACTCGATCTCGAGCAATGTTGAGCAGGTTCTAAAGGAGGTTGCAAAAGAGATTGGTATGGTTTTAAAATGCGTTCCAACTAGTATGGAAGATTTAATTAAGATAGGAGGGGAGATTAATGATGATGTAAAAAAATGGCTCGAAAATTTAAGAAAAATTGGAGCAAGTGAGTCTGAAGCACTTGGCTCAACAGTATATATTGCTGGAGTTTGGTTGCCAACAGCTGCTGTAGCGGGGGCAGAAGGTGTTGGAATATTAATTTGTCTTGTTGGGGCGGCGGCACCGTTAATAATAGGTATTGCTGCCTTAGGGTTGGCTACCAGTCAATTCGCCGAATATATAAGGGATAAGATGGAAAGGACTCCAGAAACAGATATGGCGGTGGAGCGAGTCACAGAAGATAATAAACTAAATCCTGCTTTAGATGCTGCCATAATGGAAGCTAAAAAGTCTGGGTTAGTAGAAGGTTTAAAAAAGCCAGCAGATAGTAAGACAGACCCGACAACTTGCCAACAACCTGTTGTTGAGAGGGGTGACGGAGTTCGGGAATTTTAGTTTTATGTGTATGTCTCAAAATATTAAAACATCCGATTTTGATTTTAATTTACCGCCTGAATTAATAGCCAATAAACCAGCCTCCCCAAGAGACGAGTCAAAAATGTTGATTTTTAAAAACCCTAATATTACCCAAGAAACAAGCAAAGATCTTGATAAGTTTTTAAATATGGGAGACGTTTTAATCCTAAATAATAGCAAAGTTTTAAAGGCAAAAATTTCAGGACATAATGAAAATAAATCTAAAATTGAGATTAATTTGCACCAAGAAATTTCAAACGGGGTTTGGCAAGCTTTTGCTAAACCTGCAAAAAGATTACAAATAGGAGATAAATTCACTATTTCAGAAGATTTTTTTGCTAAGGTTATTGATAAAATTCAGGGTGGAATTTTAACATTAGATTTTAACCATAAGGGCTCGAGCTTTTTTTTAAAATTAGACGAATATGGGCAGATGCCTTTGCCCCCATATATTAAGGAAAAAGATAAGGACGCCGATAGCAACTATCAAACTATCTATGCCGACAAGCTTGGTTCAGTGGCGGCACCAACGGCAGGACTTCATTTTACTGAAGAATTATTAGAAAAAATAAAAAGAAAGGGGGTTAAAATAGCATTTGTAACTTTAAATGTTGGCGCCGGAACATTTTTGCCAGTTAAGTCGGAATTAATAAAGGATCACAAAATGCATCAGGAGTTTTTTGAAATAAGTCAAGAAGCTTGTGATGTAGTTAATAATGCCAGAAAAAATGGTAAAAAAATAATTGCCGTCGGCACAACCAGCGTAAGAGTCTTAGAGTCTGCATCTAATGAAGATGGAGTTTTGTTACCAAAAATTGCAAATACTGATATTTTTATCTATCCTGGATATAAATTCAAAATTGTTGATATATTGATGACTAATTTTCACCTACCCAAATCAACTCTTTTTATGCTAGTTTCAGCCTTTATATCTGTCGATAGTGCCAAAAAACTATATCAGTTCGCTATAAGTAACAAATATCGTTTTTATTCTTATGGTGATTGCTGTTTATTATACCAAAATAAATGAAAAAAATAAATATTAATATAGATCATGTTGCAACCATTCGAAATGCTAGGGGAGGTCACTTTCCCGACCCCCTGCAAGCTGCAAAATTGATTGAGCAAACAAAAGCTAGCGGCATAACAATTCATCTCAGAGAGGATAGAAGGCATATTAAAGATGAAGATGCCATTAATATCAAAAATAATATCTTGTTGCCACTTAATTTTGAAATGGCTGCAACCGATGAAATGCTAAAAATTGCTCTAGATCTACAGCCAAAATCAGTTTGTATTGTGCCAGAAAAAAGAGAAGAAATTACAACTGAAGGCGGCCTTGATATTGTAAAGAATTACCAAAAATTAATGAAAATTACTGAAAAATTAAAAAAGAATAATATCTTAGTTTCTTTTTTTATTGAGCCAAATAAGCAGCAAATGGAGGCGGCAAAAGAGATTGGGGCCGATATCATCGAGATTCATACTGGTAAATATTGTAATTTAGCTATGGAACATGGCTTGGATCATGAAAAAACCAAAGAAGAGTGGCAAAAAATAGCGCATATTGCTAAAGATTCAACAAAATTAGGATTAGAATGTCACGCTGGACATGGCATTAATTTTGAAACAATAATATACATTAACAAAATTCCAGAAATTAGCATTTTACATATTGGTCATTTTGCTATATCGGAATCAATATTTTCTGGAATTGAAAATGTGACTAACAAACTAATAGAGTTAATAACTCCAAAAAATGACAGTTAAAAAATGAATTTGTCAAAGAATTATCCGAAAATTACCGACAATATTGGCACTCTATTGATTAGCCTTGGAGCGCCAGATAATTATGATTTTTTTCAGTATGTCGCTACCTAAAAGAATTTTTATCTGATAAAAGGGTAACGGAGGTTAATCCATTTTTATGGCAAATTATTATTGCATTTCAATCAAAATTTGATCCAAAAAAGTGGCTACAACCTTGTATGGACGATGTTTTGGATGAAATGATTGTCAAAAATTATAAAAATATTCTAATTATCTCTCCAAGGTTTATCGGTGATTGCTTGGAAACTTTAGAAGAGATGGATATTGGCTATAGGAAGTTATTTCTAGACAAGGGTGGTAAGAATTTTTACTTTATTCCTTGTTTAAACGATACTAATGATCATATTAACTTATTAGAAAAGTTGGTAAAAAACAATTTATCAGGATTTTAATTTTTAGAGACTGCTTTAATATTGAATTAAAAATTATGGGGAATTTTGCAAAAATAGAAGAAATTATAGAGGATGCCAAAAATGGCAAGATATTCATTTTAGTTGATGATGAAGATCGTGAAAATGAAGGTGATTTAATCATTCCAGCTGAAAAATGTGGCAATCAGGAAGTTAATTTTATGGCAAAATTCGGTCGCGGTTTAGTTTGTCTCGCTCTTGAAAAGGAGAGGATTAGAGAGCTTGGATTACCGATGATGGCATTGAATAATAACTCTCGTCACCAAACCGCCTTTACCATCTCAATTGAGGCTAGAGAAGGGATTACCACAGGTATTTCAGCCCTTGATCGTGCCAAAACCATTTCCGACGCTATTGATTCAAACAAAGATCAAAGAGACATCGTAAGTCCTGGACATATTTTTCCATTACAAGCAAAAGAGGGTGGTGTACTGGTACGCGCAGGACATACCGAGGCTTCAGTTGATATTGCAAAATTGGCCAATCTTAATCCATCAGCAGTAATTTGTGAAATCATGAATGATGATGGAACAATGGCGAGAAGAGATGATTTATTTGAATTTTCCAAAAAACACAATCTTAAGATTGCCACAATTTCAGAATTAATTAAATATCGCACTAAAAATGATAAATTAATTGAAAAAATTGCAGAAAATGAAATAAATTCAAGCTTTGGCGGTAAATTTATAGCAGCAGATTATCAAAACAAGATTGATAATAGTAAGTATAAGGTTTTGATTTATGGCGAGATTAATGAAAATGACAATATTTTAGTTAGGATGCATCATCTGAATTTTAATAATGATATTTTAGCTAATGATTTGGGTCAAAATAACAATTTAGCAAAATCAATGAAAATTATTGCCAAAAATGGTAGCGGTGTTGTTGTTATTTTTTCTGGTTCAGAAAATACTGACAAGATTGACAAATCTCATGACAACATTCTTCGAAATTATGGCATTGGCGCTCAGATTTTAAATGATATTGGGGTAAAAAACATGATCTTATTAAGTAGGTCGCCAAAATCTGTCATTGGACTCGAAGGTTATGGTTTAAAAATTGTTGGCCACAACAAAGTTTAGTCACATATTTTTGCCTATGTCGGGTAAAAATATTTTAATGTATTATTTATTTTAAGGTAGATTTTAAATATTTTTCAGGATTAATCGCCTCCTTCTTATGTCTTAAGCTAA
>JBLHPX010000089.1:0-4698 GCA_047624545.1 Ulvibacter sp. | reverse complement strand
AAAATTCCCTCCCTATGTTAATAGGTTGATGATTTAGGGATAAAAAGATAAAGAAAAAATCTGTTTTAACTTGTATATTTTAAAGATGGGAATTGGCGTAACAAACCTTACTAATAATGTTGACATTAGATAATATTATTTATAAAAATATAAATATTTCATTCACCATCTATTCCTCAGGATTGTTTGTTTTTGAAGGTAATCCTTCGATAGTAAATTTAATTTTCCGATCAATCGCTGGCCTCAACAAAGAGAAGATAAATAATATTTTATGGAATAATAAAAAAATATCTACAATTTATTATCTTTACTCTAGCGATATTAACCTTATATCACAAAAACCATCATTAGATAATAATCTCACGGTAAAACAGCATCTAAATTTTCTTTCTAGCCTTACCGAGACAAAAATTCTTATTAATTCGGCAATTTTATATTTTGCATTAAATAATTTTCTGCATAAAAAGATTAAATATTTAACGAATGAGGAGGCTCAGAGGGTAAAATTAAGTCAATTAATTTTTTCTCCAAAAACGATCTGGCTTTTAGAAAATCCAGACCAATTTTTGCCTCAAGAGTGGCAAGAAAAGTTATTTAACCTAATTTCTACCAGAATAAAAGAAGGTGGTATTGTAATTACAAACTCAGATAATAAAATCTTTCAAAAGGTAGGACAAATTATAAAATTAAATGACTTTGCAACCAAAAATATTTGATCATACAGTTTTAGCAAAAAATCGCAACAGATCTATCAATAATTTCCAAAACTCTAACTTCATTCATCGATTAGTTGCTGATTTAATTTTAGAGATTATTATTGATCAAGGTGAGGATTTCAATAATATCTTAGAAATTGGAGGGTTGGATAGTTATTTATCTAAAGAAATTTTACAAAAACTACCTAAATCCAACATATTTAATAGCGAAATATCGCCGCTATGGGCAAAGTCAGATAATTTTTGTCCAAAAGTTATTATGAATGATGAATTTATTGCTTTCAAAGAAAATGTTTTTGATTTAATCTGTTCTAATCTTAATGCTCATTTTTATAATGATCTATTAGGTTACTTTATTCAATCACACCACTGCTTAAAAACGAATGGTTTTTTTATTGCCAGTTTTATTGCTAATGATAGTTTTTTTTCATTAAAAAAAATTTTTAATGAAATTGAGGTTGAAAATTATCAAAGATTTGTACCCAGATTTATTCCAACCACTGACATCAAAACAGTAGGAATGTTACTACAAAAAGCCGGCTTTAGTGACATAGTTTCTGTGGTAGAGAAAGTTGATATAAATTATGACAATCCTGCAAAAATTTTTCTTGATATAAAAAATTCTGCAGGGTCAAATATTATGTTCGATCGTGGTAAAAAATTTATGACCAAAAAGTTTTTAAACGACATTTATAAAAAACTAGAAGATAGTAAAATTAATAATAAAATTAATGTTAATCTTAATATTGTAATTATTTTTGGATGGAAAAAATAGAATTAACAAAAAAACTTTATATTAAAACTTACGGTTGTCAGATGAATATTTACGATTCTGACAATATGAGGGATTTAATGGCAACAATTGGTTACCAGAAGACCGATGACATATCAGACGCTAACATGGTTATCATCAACACTTGTCATATTAGAGAAAAAGCAACTGAAAAACTTTATTCCGATCTAGGTCGCGTTCAAAAAGTAAAGGTAAAATTTGAAGAAAAAGCTGCTGATAAAATGATCGTTGCTGTTGCTGGCTGCGTTTCTCAAGCTGAAGGTAAGGAAATTTTTAGAAGATCTCCAATAGTTGATATTATTGTTGGGCCAGAAAGCTACCAAACTCTACCAGATTTGGTTGGAAGAATCCTAAGGGGTCAAAGAAAACAAATTGATCTTGATTTTAAGCCTAATAATAAATTTGATATCCTGAAAGAGTCAAGATCAACATCTCAAATCAGTAACTTTGTTTCTGTGCAGGAAGGTTGTGATAAATTTTGTACTTTTTGCGTCGTGCCATATACTCGTGGTCCAGAATTTTCACGAAATATTGTAGATATCTACAATGAAACTCTAGCTCATGCTAAAAATGGCACTAAAGAAATCTATCTTTTGGGACAAAATGTTAACGCTTATCATGGATTAGATGAGGATGGAAAAGTTTCAAACCTATCTGGATTAATTAATAAAATTAGCGAAATTCCTGAGATTAAAAGAATTCGTTACACCACTTCTCACCCAAAGGATATGGATGATGATTTAATTCTATGTCATGGGGAAAACAAAAAGTTAATGCCATTTTTACATCTTCCCGTACAATCTGGCTCTAATGATGTCTTGCAAAAAATGAATCGTAAACATACAAGACAGGATTATTTTAAAATTATTGAAAAACTTCGCGCTAAAAATCCTAATATAGGATTGTCTTCAGATTTTATCGTTGGTTTTCCAGGAGAAACGGATAAAGATTTTGAAGATACTCTGGATTTAATTAAAAAAATAAAATTTTCCTCTTGTTATTCTTTTAAATACTCTTCTCGCCCAGGAACTGCTGCAGCCGACTCTAATGCGCAAATAGATGAAGATATTAAATCCAAAAGATTAAAAATTTTACAAGAATTGCTAAATAAGCAGCAAATGGAATTTAACCAATCTTTTGAAGGGGTAGAAATGCCAATTCTTGTTGATAAAAGAGGTAAGAAAGAAGGGCAAATTATGGGTAAAAGCCCTTGGTTACAATCCGTTATTTTAGAAGATTTCAATGAGAAATATTTTGGTCAAATAGTCAATGTCAAAATTATTAAAGCCAGACCCAACTCATTAATTGCCAAGATTTTATAAAAATAAATAATCTTGGTATAGCTTTACTAATCTTGACGAAACAAGGTTGTTTTAAATAGTTTTTTATCATCCAAAACCTTACCACAACCATTAACAACACACAATAAAGGATCTTCTGCAACAAATACTGGTAAGTTAGTTGCTTTCTTAATTACAGAATCCAGATTCCTTAAAAGAGCTCCACCACCACTAAGAACTATACCTTTTTCTACAATATCTGCCGATAATTCTGGAGGAGTGCATTCTAAAGCAGTTTTGGCAGCCTCAATAATTTGAGCAATAGTCTCTTTTAAACTTTCAGCTATCTGCCTTTCTGTTAAAGTAATTTCTTTTGGAATACCGTTCCCAAGATCCCTACCCTTAATTTTCATTATCTTTCCTTCTTGATTGTCAGATGGCGTAGAAGCTGAGCCAATCTCCTTTTTAACTTTTTCAGCGGTAGATTCGCCAATCAATAGACCGTGATTTTTCCTGATATAAGAAATAATAGCCTCATCCATTCTGTCCCCACCAACTCTTACGGAGCGAGAATAAACAATACCACCCAAAGAAAGAATGGCAATCTCAGTTGTGCCACCACCAATGTCGACAATCATAGATCCACAAGGCTCATTAACAGGAAGATTAGCTCCAATTGCAGCAGCCATAGGCTCTTCAATCAAATAGACCTCATTAGCACCAGCACCTTCAGCACTATCCTGAATAGCCCTCCTTTCAACTGGAGTTGATCCAGATGGAACGCAAATAATAATAGTTGGACCAAGCCAAGATCTAGATTTATTAACCTCAATAATAAAATGCTTAATCATTTCAGCAGCAATTTTAAAATCAGCAATTACTCCATCCTTCAAAGGGCGAATCGCTTCAATTTTAGCTGGCGTTCTACCAAGCATCAGTTTTGCCGTCTCACCAAAAGCGTAAGGGATCATCTTACCATTCTCCAGTGAAACAGCGACAACAGAAGGTTCATTTAATACTAAACCAGTATTTTTAACATAAACTAAAGTATTGGCAGTTCCCAAATCAATAGCTATATCTCTTGAAGAGAAGGAAAATAATTTTTTAAACATTTCGTAATTTTTCTAAAGCGTTAATATATGCCATGGCCGAAGCCACTAAAACATCAAAATCAGAACCGCTGCCACTATAAATTTTATTATTATTATTTAATCTAACAATAGCAGTAGCTTGAGAATCGGTACCTTCAGTAACTGAATTAACTTGATATAACTCAAGATTAGCGTTATGTGGTACTAGTTTTTTAATTGCCCCAAAAATTGCGTCAACCGGACCATCTTTTGACGAGAAACTTACATCTTTTTCTATATTGTCAATTTTAATCTTTAAATCAACCTTTTTTTCACCAAAAGTACCGCAATTAACATTTAATCCCAATAATGTATATTTAGACTTCGTCTTAGTTAAAGACCCATCAATTAAAGAGATAATATCCGCGTCAAGAATTTCTTTTTTATGGTCACTCAATTCCTTAAATTTAACGAAAGAACTTTGCAACATTTCATCTTTTAATTCATAACCAAGATCCTTAATTTTATCCTTAAAAGCAGCCCTGCCAGAATGTTTACCTAAAACTAAGGATGATTTTTCAAGACCTATTGACTCAGGTGTCATGATTTCATAAGTATTACGATTTTTTAACATCCCATCCTGATGAATTCCGCTTTCATGAGCAAATGCATTAGCTCCAACAATTGCCTTATTATACTGCACGGGAAAGCCGGTGATATTTGAAACCAATTTTGAAATACGAGAAATTAATTTAGTATTAATTTTTGAGTTAATTTTATAAAAATCTGACCTAGTTTTTAAAGCCATAATAACCTCTTCCAGAGCTGTATTGCCCGCC
>JBLHPX010000088.1:0-4707 GCA_047624545.1 Ulvibacter sp. | reverse complement strand
GCTAACCCAAGAAATGCAGCAGCTGGATCATCAAGGCAGTTGGATTCTAAAGTTACAGAATCTAGAAATCTTAAATATTTTGCTTATGGTCTTGGAGAGTATTCGGGTGATTTTAAATGTGACTCTCAGGCTCAATTGCATCAGTTTCTATCAAAATTTAATTTTATTACTGAAAAAAATGCAAAATTATTACAAAATTTAGACGAAGTGATGGATAATTACCAAAAAATCTATAATCAAAAATATCTTTTTGACTACGATATTGACGGTATGGTTTATAAAATTAATAATTTTTCTTTACAGAATCGTCTCGGTTTTATTTCCAAAAGTCCAAGATGGGCAATTGCTCACAAATTTGCGGCAGAAAAAGCTAAAACTAAAATTAAAAAAATTACTATTCAGATTGGCAGAACTGGATCATTAACACCGGTTGCAGAGCTGGAGCCGGTAAATGTTGGTGGAGTTTTAGTATCGAGAGCTACACTTCATAATAAGGATGAAATTGAGAGGAAAGATATTAGAGAGGGTGATACTGCCATAGTTCAGAGGGCTGGAGATGTAATTCCTCAAATTATTTCTGTCGACAAGTTGGTTAGGAGTTATGATTACCCGAAGTTTAATTTTCCTAAAAATTGTCCAATTTGCGATAGTGAGGTGGTAGAATTAGAAGATGACGTTGTAATTAGGTGTCCTAATAATTATGGTTGTGAGGCGCAAATTAAAGAAAATTTAAAACATTTTGTTTCTAAAGATGCTTTCAATATTGATGGCTTAGGTAAGAGGCAGATTGATAGTTTCTTTGATGAGGGTAGGGTAAAGAATTTTGTTGATATTTTTACCTTAGAAAAGCGTGAAAAGGTTAATTTGTTTGCTGAAAATTCACTTTATAAAAAAGAAAATTGGGGAGAAAAATCAATTAATAATCTCTTTATTGCAGTCAATGAGAAAAGAAAAATTGACTTACATCGATTAATTTACGCTATTGCTATTCGTCACATTGGACAAAAAAACTCTAAACTATTAGCTAAGTATTTTGTTTCTTTTGAAAATTTTCTAGAAAGATTAATTAAAATGGCTGAATTAAAAAATTTTGAAGAGTCGGAGCAATATCAAGAGTTTAAAAATATAGATGGCATTGGCAGTAAAATTGCCGAATCTGTTATTAAGTATTTTTCTTATCAAAAGAATACAGATCTTTTAAAATTATTATTGCAGGAGTTGGAGGTAATTAATTATAAAATTATTAAATCTGATTCAGAATTTTCTGATAAAACCATTGTCTTTACTGGAGCTATGACAAATATGAGCCGTGCCGAAGCTAAGGATATCGCGGAAAAGATGGGTATGAAGGTCTCAAACTCAATTTCTAAAAAAACTGACTTTCTTGTTGCTGGCAAAAATTCTGGCTCAAAATTAAAAAAAGCAGAGGAATTTGGGATAAAGACTCTGAGTGAAGAGGATTGGATTAAAACTATATAATGCCAAGATCCATCTTCAAAACTATGTTAAAAAACTAAACAATCTATCTTGATCTTTTTATTTATCATCTACAAAAAGCCTTGCACCCTATTAACATAGGGCGGGCATTTTTTAATAATTTATGAGTAAAAATATTTCGAAAAAACTGCTTTAAAGATGGGAATTGATATGATCTAGATTTGATCTGGAAAATCAGTAAAAATTCCATCTATATTTGCTTTTTGTAAAATACTTACAAAATCTTGAAAATTTTGAGCATAATCTGGCATCTGAGCAGCATCTGACCTAATGGTATAAATATGAGATTCTAAATTATTTTCTTTAATATATTTTATTATATCTGTGTAGATGATATTATTCTTTGTTGATTTATAGTTAATTATCATGGAAAAATGTAAGCCAACGCCATCCGCGTATTCTGATATTGTTCCTATGCCATTTTTTGTTAATAATTTGTTATAATTGGCATTTCTTTGGTATTTTTTACCATCAACATTGACAAAGTCTTCTTCCCAATTGTGTTTACCGATTAATTGAATAATTTTTATGTCGATATCTAAATCTTTAAATAATTTATTTTTTATTCGATTCAATTCTTTTCTATCAAAACATTGTAAGTAAATTTTATCTGTTCTTTTTTTATAATTGTATTTTGCTAATATTTTTAGGACTTCTTTAGAGATGTCCTTACCTTCTGTTAAGTGAAAATCGGGATACTTAATTTCTGGATAAATGCCAATATTTTTTTTCATTGATTTGTTTAGTCCTTGAATTAATTCAATTTCTTCTTCTAAAGTATGAATTTTAAATTCTGAATTAAATGCAGGAAATCTGCCGGGAAATTTAATGTTCTTCTCTCCATTTATTTCATGAAATCTTTCTGATAATTTTAATTTTTTTAATTCTTCTAGGGTAAGGTCGATAATATAATATTTTCCATCAGGCCTATCCCTATCTGGAAAAATATCCTTTACATTCGTGGTATAGTTTAAGTATAAATCGTGAGAAACTATAACATAATTATCTTTACTCATAACTAAATCCTGCTCAATATAGTCTGATTTAAGTCCGAATGCCAAAGCTTTTGAAGCAAGAGTGTGCTCTGGTAAATATCCGCTAGCCCCTCTATGAGCAATAATAATTTCTTTTTTCATCATTAAGAGATAATGTCAAAACTCATTTTTTAAACAAAAACTTATTATAAAATTTAGCTCAACAATATTTTAATATTAAATAGAGCCTTACAAAACAAAGCTTAATATCTAATTTATTATTTATTTTTCTATATTAATCTCAAATTAGATAAAAAACATCATTGTAGTAAAAATCAATTCTAGTTTATTTCTAGGATTTTTATTTTCTACCTTGATTATCATCTTAAAATATGTTATAATTGTAACTTGCCTTGGTATTATGTCAATTTTAGTCTTTGGATATACATTATATGCAGTACCAAAGTTCATCTATAATGCAATATTTATGCCTCTTAATTCTTGGCCAAAAATTATCATAAAATTTAGCTAAATATATTCTGATATTAAGCACAAATTTAATAATAAATCTTTGATCTAAACTAACTTACCTAAATGTTGTATTATAGATGAACTTTGGTATAATTTATTTTTTGTTCAAAGACTAGAGTCGGTATTAGATTTTAACAAAAGCATTGATTTTTCAGTCTTGTTTGTGTTATAATTATGACAAAATTGTTTAATTTATTTTTACTATCAAAATTATGAACATTAGAACCATCGGTGCCAATATGGAGATTGGCAATTCTTTAACAAATCATGTCAGAGATAGTCTTGAAAAGGAAGTTACTAAGTATTTTAGTAGAGCCATTGATGCTCAGGTAAGCTTCAGTAAGGAAGTTTCAGACTTTAAAGTGGTTATATTAATTAACGAAGGGGTTAAAGGGGGAGTTAGAGTAAAAAGTGACGCTAATGCTGGAGATGCTTATTCTGCATTTAACAGCGCTAAAGAGAAGGCGGCAAAACAACTCAGAAGATATAAACGAAAGTTAAAAAATCATCATAAGGTTATGGATTCTGGAGAAATTGATTTTTTAAATTCAATTTATGAATCTCCAAAATACGTTATTTCTGAACAGGGTGAAGATGAGTCGGCTAATGAAAATGAAAAACCTTTTGACATTATTAATGAAAAAATAACCAACATCGAAACCATTACGGTTGATGAGGCGATTATGAAGATGAACTTAGCCGACCTTCCAACCCTTGCCTTTGTTAATATAAAGAGCAAACATATTAATGTTGTTTATCATCGCAAGGATGGTAATATTTCATTGATTGATCTAAAAACGGGTTATTAGGCTTTTGCCAAAACAACTTTTATGAGCCGTTGTTGCAATTCAATTGTGGCAGTTACCACCTATGATGTTATATAATTATACTTTGTATTTTTAGCTAAACATGCCCCTCATATTAAGTATAATTTTTTATCTAAAATTATTTTGCCTATTTGAGCATTATAGATGGGAATTGACATTAGATACTAAATTTTTTATTGAAAATAAAAATATCGCCAGATGATGTTGGTGCAAGAATAGAAAAATTTTTAGCAAAAAAAGCCTTAGGATTCTCCTTGTCGCAAAAATTAGTTAGAAAAAAACAGATCCTAATTAATGGCAAGATCACCAAGATTGGTTATAAAATAGAGGAGGGTGACGAAGTTAGTATACCAGATATTGACATCTCTAAAAAACCAATCAAAAAACCTACAATTTCCAAAGAAAATTTAGAAAAGATTACTAAAAATATTATTTACAAGGATGATAATCTTATTGTAATTAATAAAATTAGCGGCATTGCTACGCAAGGTGGATCAAATATTAAGTTTTCTGTGGATAATGCTTTACCATATTTAAAATTTGATCAAGATCAAACCCCCAGATTAGTTCATCGTTTAGATAGGGATACAAGTGGAATTTTATTAATTGCCAGAAACAGAGGGGTGGCAGAAATTTTACTAGAAAAATTTAAAAATAAAAAAATTAACAAAACTTATCTAGCGTTAATTGCTGGTACTCCAGCAAAAAAAATAGGAGAAATTAATTTACCATTATTAAAGAAATATCAAGGTACAAATGAAAAAGTCTATGTTGATGAGGATGGTAAAGAGGCGATTACTAAATATAAGATTCTTAGTTCGCAAAATAACATTTCTTTAATAGAGTTAAAGCCTATAACCGGTAGGACTCATCAACTC
>JBLHPX010000087.1:0-4717 GCA_047624545.1 Ulvibacter sp. | reverse complement strand
ATTTTTCTCAACAAAAATACCATACTCTTCTAAATGTTGAGACATGTCCACGCCATCTTTTGGCTCTACAGCAAGTTTAATTAAGTCTGTAGATATAGATAGCACCTTAAATTTAATATCTTTAATACTCTTTAATTTCCTTTCAAAAGCAACCCAAGATTTCAATGATGATGGCAGAATATCTATATTAATATTATCGTCATTTTCTTTTTGATATTGCCTATCAATTTCTGAAAGATCTTTTTTATTTAAATATTCAATGATTTTTTGAGCAATAATGTGATATAATCTATCTTCCTTGATATCGTTAATATCAACAAAACTAAGTTTAACCTTCTTTTTGGTAAACTTTCTTACTATAGTTATATTAATAGCAGCATTATTTTCTATATGATCAAGATAAATATCGATGAAAACAGCTATTTTTGAATCATATTTTTTTATAATATCCTTAATATCTAGATATTTTATTGCCTTAAGATCTATTGATTTTAAAATAGATATATCACCTATATCACCTTTAGGAATTTTAATATCTTTCGACTCTTTTTGCAATAAAACCTCTCTCCAAGCATTAAACCACTTATTGTTATTATGCCAAATTTGTAATTTTTGATCCTTGGTTTCTAGGGGAAATACCAAGTATTTTTTGCCAAGGTCAATGTCTATGCCATAATCTTTGCTTTCTAAGAGATTATCTATGTAACCCCTATTAAACTCTATATCAAAAGTTGCCGTATACCAATCGTCAGCTATTTTTTCGTTAGAAATATTTTTGGAATGTATAGCCCCTTCAATTTGCTCATCTTCTACGTAGTCAGAAAAAGATTCATTAACAGATAGTTTTTTAAGTAATTTTAAAAAAGCCTCCCTATTAGCACTGACATTAGCTATCTCTCTAGCCTGACTGGCAGATTCAGCACTTTCATTTATGGTTATATTCTTTACAACATAGCCAACTTCGAGGGCAAGAGAGGAGTGGGCGAAAAGCATAGTCAAAAAAACATAGGCTTGAATCTTCAATAATGAATTAAAGAATATTTTGATAAATATAGTCATATTTTGATAATGTTATTTTTGACCACCACCTTATTTTAAGAATCCTTGAAAAACCCAGTAATGTAATTTTAGGATTCTCTAAATATACAAAAAAATTAGTCAGCCCCCTTAAATTGTTGCGGTTCCCAACTCAAAAGCCTTATGTAAAGATCTTATAACCTTGTCACCAAGAGACCTTTCTATTAAAATAGAAATTTTAATCTCTGATGTAGAAATTAAAGATATATTTACACCCTCATCAGCTAAAGTTTTAAACATGGTATGAGCAACGCCAGTATTACTTACCATACCAACGCCAATAACAGAAATTTTAGAAATATCGTCATTAATTAACATACTTTTATATCCTAATAATTTTTGATTTTGCTCTAAAGCTAGTTTAGTACGATTTAAATCATCAACATTAACGGTAAAAGTGATATTAACAGTTTTATTGTCCTGACTAACGTTTTGCACAATCATGTCGGCATTTATACCCTTATCAGCAATAGATCCAAAAATATCTGCAGAAAGACCTGGATTATCTAACATGCCACTTAAAGTAAACCTCGCTTCATTTTTACTCTGACTGATGCCAGTTATAAGTCGCTTTTCCATAATTTCATTATTATTAATTAAAATAGTGCCGGAATCTTCTGTTTTTTCTTTAAATGTCGATAAAACCCTAACCTTTACATTGTAATTCATAGCCATTACTACGCAACGAGTTTGTAAAACTTTTGAGCCGCTAAAAGCCATTTCAAGCATTTCTTCATAAGAAATTCGATCAATTTTTTTAGCCTCATCAACGATTCGTGGATCAGTAGTGAAAACACCATCAACATCAGTATAAATCTCGCATATATCAGCCTTGACAGCCGCAGCAATCGCAACGGCAGTGGTGTCTGATCCTCCCCTACCAAGAGTCGAAATACGTCCAGTTTTAATATTAACCCCTTGAAATCCAGCAACTACCACAACATCCTTTTCCTCCAACTCTTTCAGTAAGATATCTTTCCCAATAGAGCTTATCCTAGCTTTTGAATGAAGGTCATCTGTTTTTATTTTGATTTGCCAGCCAGAAAAAGACCTAGCTTTACATCCTAACCTTCGTAACTCCAGCGCCAGAAGGCCAGAAGTAACTTGTTCACCACTAGAGATCACAGAATCATACTCAGCCAATTCTTCGTTATTTTTTAACTCCGACACCTCGTTACAATAGCCAACCAACTGATTTGTCACGCCAGACATGGCGGAAACAACGACAATTACCTTATTTTTCTTCTTTATTTCGACGGCAACTTTTTTGGCTACATTTTTAATTTTAGCTATATTGCCAACTGAAGTTCCGCCAAATTTTTGAACAATTAAACTCATAAAATAATATTAAATTATCTAGTAAACATAAATAATCTGATTTAAAATTCAATCTTTGAATAATATTAATTTTAGAAAAAATTTAAATCATAAATCCCACCAAAATTACAACCAACATCTTTATTTTAGAACATGAAAATTGCGCCATTTAAAACAGATGAATTTATAAAAAATATTGGTCAAAATAAGGATATCTCTGGGGTTTTAATTTTTGGCCCAGAATCTGGCCTAACTTCGATTAGGTCAAAAGAAATTACCAAACAAATTATACCCAATTTATCTGATCCACTTTTAATTAGAGAATTTTCGGTCAAACAAATCGAAGAGAATGGCAACAATTTATTTGATGAATTTTTTTCAATCTCTATGTTTGGAGGAAAAAAGTTAATTAAAGTCAACCAAGCTAACAACAAAATCACTAAGAATCTTAAAGCTCTCTTTGAAGTAGAATCGAAAAGTGATAATTTCATCCTAATTATTGCTGGCGAGCTGGATAATTCATCATCTCTTCGCAAATTCTCTGAAAAAAGTCCAAAAATCGCTACAATCACCTGTTACGAAGATAATATAGCTACAATTTCTAATATAGTGCGATCTGAGTTTGCTAAACATAGTATCAAGATTGAATCCGGGGTAATAGAGTATATTAATAGTAAATTTAGCAAGAATCGCCTTATAATCCTTAATGAAATTCATAAAATTATTACTTATTTAGGTGATAAAAAGAACTTAACTTTAAAAACTGTTCAAAACTTACTATCAGACATTTCAGAAGTGTCAATTAATGAATTTGTTAATTATTTTGTAGTACTTGATTTACAAAAATCAATATCAATTCTTGATCAAATTTATTATCAAAAAATTAATCCAATCGTCATTATTCGTTACCTACAGAATTACTTTTTTAAATTATACAAAATTGCTGCTAATATTGAGGGCGGCAGTAATATAGAGGCGGAAATAAAAACTCAAAGAATATTCTTTAAAGAACAGGATTTTTGCCGAAAACATAATAGAATATGGAAAATAAAATCAATCGAAAAGATGTTAATGAAATTGCAAGAAGTTGAAATAAAATGTAAAAAAAATCATGAAAATTGTCAAAATATTTTTAACTCTTTTATTAACATGGCCTATCTAATAAAAAAATCAGGGAAAATTTAACTATACCAATTTCCACCTTAAAAAGATAAAGTTAAATTTCTCATTAGTTCATCTAGTATTTTGGGTGACAATCGGTACTACTCCAAGCCTTATGACATCTAAACTTTCTATACCAATTATGAAATTTAATTACATATTTAGTTACAATGTTTTGCTCCTATTTTTTGTCTAAAAAACTCAGAACACCAACAATAGTCTAAGAATTTTTTAGAAAAATCTAAAAGAAAAATCTTTTTGTTAAATGTGTAGTTAAATTTGATAATTGATATTAATTAGTATATTTAATTTTTTCAATTATCTTTTCCATTCTCATGCTACGAGAACCTTTGATTAATATTATATCTCCATTTTTTATTATAGATCTAATGTTTTCTGCAGCTTGATCTGAATTGTCAAAGTAAAATACTTCTTTGTTGAGGGCGTTCTTGTCGACATTTTTCATTAAATTTCCAACTAATAAAATTTTATCAATATTAGAGTTTGCTAGACTATCGCCGATTTTAATATGCTCCATTATCCCTCTTTCTCCTAGCTCAAACATATCTCCCAAGATAATGGTTACATTGTTATTTTTGTTTACTTTTTTGATGTCGTTTAGATAGTCAATTGCAGCAAGGGTTGATATAGGGTTGGCATTATAGCTATCATCGATGATGGTTAAACTAATATCATTTTGTGATATTTTTATAACATTTCCTCTGCCATTTCTAAGTTCAATATCTGAAAAATATTGAATAGCCTCACCCATGTTGATGTCTAGAATTTTTAAGATAGAGATTACGATGAGTGAGTTTGAGATTACACCTTGATGTATGGTGTTAATTTTGTAACTAATATTTTCTCTCTCCTTGTTAAATAGAATAGAAATTTTTGATGATAACTGATTTTTTATATCTTCTATTGCGGTAATCCTGATATCGCTAGTTTCGTCAAAACCAAATCCAACAATATGATCTTCGGGGACGGTTAGTTGCAAAGCTTCATTCTTGATGAAGTCATAATATTGATTATCTCTGTTGATAATAATGTACCCGCCCTCCTCTAGCCCTAAAAAGATTTCAGATTTTGCTTTGGCAATCTCAGTTTCATTATTAAAATTCCCAATATGAGCGGAGTTTACGGTCGTAATGACTGCAAC
>JBLHPX010000086.1:0-4773 GCA_047624545.1 Ulvibacter sp. | reverse complement strand
ATTAACTTCACTTGTTGGGCTTAGGTTATTATCAGAAATATTAAAGATCTGATTTTTGATTTTTGATGATAGAATAATCTCTCTAATTATGGCTATAATGTCTGCAATATGAGTGCGAGATATCATTCTGCTTGATGATTTATTTTTTGTAATATGCTTACTGTGGATTGATAATATGCTATTTCTTTTATCTCCATAAATTCCAGCTAACCTTAGGATTGTAATATTTGATAATTCATTTTTTTGCAACTCCTGATACTTATTCTCGCACTTTATTCTTGCTAAACCATTGACAGATTCTGCTTTTAATTCTGAATCTTCATAAACTTTCTCACCATCATGATCTTAATACACTGAGGTTGTAGAAAGATATATTAATTTATATGTAGCTTTACGCTTTAAAAAATAATTATAAAATTTATCAATTATTGCATCCGTTCTTAATTGATAAAATGGTGGTACAGAAATAACAAAACTGCTATAATTATCCAAAACAGAGCTATCAATTTCTGTAAAACTAATGGTTTTTACATTATTTGGAGTTTTAAAAAGTTTTTCTTTTGAGTTATTTATCGATGCTCCAAGATTAAAGCCATCTAAATGGTAAGATTTACAGAAATACTGAGCAACATAGCCGTAACCAAGAAATAGAATGTTATGGCTTTTCATTTTTTTATTTAGAAATATTTGATAATACCATGCCACCATGAATAGACACTTTGTCTGATATAAAGAAGACCCTCAGCTGTTTGCAGTTATTTGATAACCAATCGGCTTGTAATTAAAATTGTTTGACTGACCAGCTGAGCATGCTGTTAAGGCAATTATCAAATCCATTTCAGCTTTAAATGTTGTAGATTCTCCGGCTTTACTTTTTGGTGGTAATACTGAAATTTTACCTGTCTTATCAAACTCTACATTCATAAAAATATTAAATGCAGTAGGAATGTCATCCGATTTAATACCCCATTTAGATAAAACCTCCTCAAAATTGCCTTGGCAACCATGATGGGGATTGTCATCATTGTATAAAATCTTAAATGTATCTTTGGAACAGGGCGTAAGGGTAAAATCATGTTTACCTACTTCATCTTCAACGATAGTAAGCATTGGGTTGCTACGATTTGAATAAAGAATATTACCCGTAGTTAAATATATATTTTCTGCATAATCTAAAGATCTACCTGAGGATATTACCTCTCTAATATCCTCTACATTATAAGCAAGTAAGTCGGATACTTGTTCACCCTCAATATCTGTCACAATCAAATATTCTCCTTTTTTTAATTCAAATGCAGATCCGGTTCTGGATTCAATTATTTTCATTATTATTCCTTTTTATTTTTATTGGACACTTCCATCTTTTATCAACATGACGACCGCTATATTGACTTGCTTCAGCGCCTTCTCCAAAATTCTTTACCATTGGATTAATAGAGCCGTTTATTTCTAAATCATTTTTTCTTATTATTTTTTGTAGCTTTTCATATTTACCATTTTTGCGTAAGATTTCAAATTGTGCGTGAGAATTAAATGTATTTGTTGCTATATACTATACCCCATATAGCATATCTAAATTATTAATTTTTTCTCAAGAAGAATGGAGTGTGATCATAAAAATCATCCAGATATCATTAAGCGTTTAAAGCGTGCGAACGGACAAATAAAAAAAATAATTTCAATGCTTGAGGCAAAAGACAATGAGTGCATTAGTGTAGCCCATCAGATGCAGGCTGCCTATAGCGCCGTGGGGAAAGCAAAGACTGTTTTGGTACAAAACCACATTGAGGGCTGCGTTGATATTGACGAAACAACAAGTACATCTAAGGTAAAAAAGAAAATGATAGAGCTTAAAGATATAACTAAATACTTATAAGCCATGATAACATTAACAAAAGAAGAGAGGGATTCTATCAGCCCCGAAAAAGCAAAGCAAATTCTAAAAGATGGCAATAGGCGTTTTATTAAAAATTTAAAAATGAATCGTAATCTATTGGAGCAAGTAAACAACACTTCGGGCGGACAACATCCATTTGCTATAATTTTAAGCTGCATTGATTCACGCACGTCTGCTGAATTAATATTTGATCAAGGCCTGGGGGATGTTTTTAGCTGCAGAATTGCTGGCAATATCATTAATGACGACATCATAGGAAGTATGGAATTTGCATGTAAAGTTGCAGGAGTAAAGTTAATAATGGTGTTAGGTCATACTGGGTGCGGAGCAATACAAGGGGCATGCGATCAAGTTAAAATGGGTAAATTAAGCGGACTACTAAACAAGATAGATCCAGCCCTAAAAAAAGAAAAATACACAATAGACAATAGAAATTCGCAAAATACTAAATTTGTCAATAACGTCGCTACAATTAATGTTGAATTAGCAGTGAGTCAAATAACTAAGGAAAGCCCAATTATTCTGGATATGCTTAACAATGGGGAAATAGCAATTGTTGGAGGAATATACGACGTTGTAACTGGCGTTGTAGAATTCAAAGAATAGCAACTTAATTCAATTTTTACTGTAATTCAAGATTACAACTTTTTAAGAAAATTATATAGTTTTATGAGCAAGAATGTCGAAAAGAATAAAGTAATTTTAAATATTAAGTGGACATATTAACGATTATATCAGGATTAATAATTCTATATTTAGGTGGCGAAGCTCTAATAAAAGGCTCAATATCTGTCGCAAGACATTTAAATATTTCTAGAATATTAGTGACCTCTGTTATTGTTGGCTTTGGAACCTCAATGCCAGAAATGACAGTTTCAGTTGAGGCGATGCTTAAGGGGGCTCCAGAGATTGCTATTGGAAATGTAATCGGAAGCAATATTGCAAATATTTTATTTATCCTTGGAATATCTGCAATTATTTCCCCCTTTTGTCTAAAAGATAAATTTATCCAAAGAGATGTTGTAGTTATGTTAATTTCCACAATAATCCTTTGTATATTGGGATCGTTGGGAATGATAGGAATTATTCAAGGATTGTTCATGTTAGTTATATTAGCTTCATACATAACTTACTCCTACCTTCAAGATAAAAATAACTTTTCCAACAAAGACATTAAAAATATTGATTCTGATCTTGGGTTTGTAAAGAATTTTAACCTCCCCTTATCGATATTAATGTCTTTAATTGGAGTGGGTTTGTTAATTGTAGGATCCTCATTATTCCTAGATGGGTCCATAGAAATTGCAAACAAGTTCAACATTAGCAAAGAAGTTATTGGACTTGGAATTGTTGCCATCGGATCCTGTTTGCCGGAACTAACTACTGTAATAGTGGCGTCCATTAGGAAGCACGGAAATATTGTTATTGCCAGTATTGTTGGTAGCAACATATTTAACATATTATCAATCATTGGAGTCATATCTGTGATTGATGACGTTGTTGTCCCAGAGCATATATTAAAATTTGATTTATGGATATTTCTGACGGCAACTATTATTCTTTCATATATGTTGCTTAAAGGTCTGAAATTTAGTAGAAAGATTGGGTCAGTTTTTCTAATGACTTACATCTTGTACTTTTGCACATTATTTTATTATTAATAACAAATAAATATGAAAATACATTCACCAACAAAAATGATAAAAGAATTCTTTAAACTTGAGGCCTCAGCAGGAATATTGCTTGGTCTAACGGCTATTTTAGCTATTATAATTGAAAATTCTCCATTTAGAAATTTTTATGATTATCTTTTAAATACCCCAGTTGCAATTCAGATTGGTGGATTTGCCATTGACAAACCATTATTACTCTGGATTAATGACGGCTTAATGGCGATCTTCTTTTTGCTAGTTGGTCTAGAAATAAAACGTGAAATTCTTGAAGGCCAGTTATCTTCAAGAGAGCAAGTGGTATTACCTATTATTGCAGCATTTGGTGGCCTAGCAGTGCCAGCGTTAATATATTCATATTTTAATTGGGGTGATGCAGATGCTATAAAGGGATGGGCCATCCCCGCCGCAACCGATATCGCTTTTGCCCTTGGAGTAATTATGCTTCTTGGAAAAAGAGTTCCAGAATCATTAAAAATATGCTTGGTAGCAATTGCCATAATAGATGATTTGGCTGCTATTGTAATTATTGCATTATTTTATACAAAAAGCCTTTCCCTAATATCCCTTGGGTTTGGACTATTGGCAATAATAGCTCTTTATGTAATGAATCGCAAAGGAGTGGTAAAAATAGCGCCATATATGGTTGTTGGAATATTTTTATGGGCCTGCGTTCTTAAATCAGGAGTTCATGCAACTTTAGCTGGAGTTGTGGTTGCTTTATTTATACCTCTTCGCACTAAAAATGAGTCAGGAAAATCTCCAGCTAAATCCTTAGAGCATGGCTTGCATCCTTGGGTTGCATACAGTATTTTACCCATCTTTGCTTTTGCTAATGCTGGAGTTTCGTTGCAAGGCCTATCTTTAGAGATGCTTTTGCACCCAATCACACTTGGAATTGCTGCGGGACTATTCTTTGGTAAGCAAATTGGAATAATGTCGGTCACCGCGATATGTGTGTTGACCAAAATCTGTAAATTACCAAAAGGTGTGAATTGGTCTCAATATTACGCAATGTCTCTTATTACAGGTATTGGCTTTACTATGAGTTTATTTATTGGAACCTTAGCATTTGACAATATTGACAACCAAACCTTTGTCAGGCTTGGAGTAATTTTGGGATCTTTGCTATCTGGCATTTCTGGATATATTTTATTGAGGATAGCTTGCAAGAAAAGAATATAAAAATAATGCGTAAAAATAACC
>JBLHPX010000085.1:0-4866 GCA_047624545.1 Ulvibacter sp. | reverse complement strand
AGAAATATAGAGAAAAAATGGACAATGCCAATCCATAATTGGAAACAAGCATTGAACCAATTTGCTATCATTTTTGCTGATAGATTTCCTAGAGATTTTTAAGAAACTTAGGAACGAAAATTAGCTAAAATAGAAAGTTGTTTACACAGTTTGTATGATAGGCCCGAAGAATTTACTCAAAATATCAATGCCGCCAGTTATGAACAAAATAGAAATTTATACCTCCCCAAATAATCAAACAGAAATTAAGTGTTAATTTTGATGTTGGACAACAGCTTGACCCTATCAAAACAAATCTCAGAGCTCTTTGTAAGAGATAGACTTGCTATTACTCAATACAATACATTAGTAATGTTTTTAAAGAAGAGCTGGAAGAAACTTAAGTATGTAAGGATTGTTTATTAACTGCTAAGGACGGAAAACCTTAAAATTTATATTTATAAAATGACCGATTTAATCTTTCTTTTTGCATCGTCATTTTTAGCTGCAACAATATTTCCCGCAGGTTCTGAGATTATTTTAGCAACCTTAAATATTTCTGGGAATCATGACAAATTCCTATTGTTAGCAACAGCAACGATAGGAAATGTTTTAGGAGCTTTGGTAAATTGGTTTATTGGCTATTATCTGATTAAATTTAAGGATAAAAAATGGTTTCCGTTAAAACAGAGGCGGCTCAAGAAATATTCTGACATTTATAAAAAATGGGGAGTTTGGTCATTATTGTTGGCTTGGCTGCCTTTTATTGGTGATCCATTAACAGTGATGGCAGGAATATTTAAAACCAATATTTGGTTATTCTTGTTATTGGTAACTATTGGCAAGGCTAGTAGGTATTTATTCATCATCTTAGTCTTTTAGTAAAGAATACGAGGTTGTCGCTAAGTTCTATTTTCTATTTGAACAAAATTTTATAACAATATTATCTAACTCAGCATATAATTAGCATAAGGCAGTCGTTAAAAAATATTTTATAGCAATAGTTATTTAAGGTAGTTAGTATAATTATTGAATCTAAGTTTTTTGATATAAACCCAATATTTAGACTAAATGAAAAATGTAGAAGTTTACACCAGCAAGATATGTCCTTATTGTGTTAGGGCAAAAAAAATGCTCAATGACAGAGATATACCCTATAAGGAAATTAAGATTGATTCTGCTCAATTAATGGAAGAGATGTTAATTAGGTCTGGCGGTAGAAAAACTGTACCACAGATCTTTATCGATGACAAACATATTGGTGGTAGTGATGATTTATATGAATATTTTAACAATTCTAAATAATGCCACCTTTAGCGCAATATTCATGTCAAATTATGTTATGGCTTTGAAGGGTGTTACATTAATATTAATATTAACTTTACTTTCCTCTTGTGGTACATATTGGTACAAACCTATGGGCAAGATATTTAAGCAAGCTCCAAAGGCCCCTGAGGAGGCGAGTTATGGCTTTAGACTTGGATGGATGCATGGTTGCGAATCTGGTTTGGCAACAAATTTTGGAGGGGTATTTTTTATGACTTTTTATCGTTGGAGTAGGGATGCCGATCTATTAGACCAACCTCTTGATAAGTCGAAGTTAAGCAGAAGATATAGAAAAGAACTGCCAATAGACTGGAATAATGATCTAGAAGTTAATAAGAATATTAGTGACTACAATACTATATTTTGGCGTGTGCATCAATATTGTCGACATTATGCATTAGGTTCTTTACGTATGGTAGGTTTTGATCCAACTTTACCTGGAGGTAGGGGTGATAGATTTATGTTGGGTAGTCATAGTGTTACAGATTTATATAGATTGGATGGTTTTGGTGATACTAGATGGAGTCACTGGTAGTGATCTTGTCGTAGCATTTTACTAAACAAATTTAGAAGTATAATCTGTTTGACAAAATACTCAAGCTTAGCTTAGATAGGTGGTATAGAAATTCTTAAAAAATCAACCTAGGTATCTTTCAGGGGCTCTTGTGCGGAAGTGTTTTAATTTTTGATAATTTTAAAATTATGTCAGATATAATTGGTTTAAATGAGTCGGATAAGGCGAATAAGAAGGAAAAAATCCTCTTTTTTATTAAAAATGGCACAAATTCCGAGACAGAGTCATTATTCTTAGGGTTGCATCCCGTTGATCAGGCGGAATTAATTTCAAACATAGATTCTGAATTTAGGATTAAGATAATCGCGGCAGTTTGTAATGTGGAATTAAAATTTCTTATTTACCTTGAAGATTATATTAAGGAGGAGGTGCTGGATTTGCTAGGGTCAAAATATATTTCTAGAGGCATAAAGAATTTGGATCTAGATGATATCGTAAAGATAATAGGAGATTTAGATAAGGAGAAAATTAACGAAGTAATTGAAGATTTACCGAATGAGTTATCTGAAAACATTCAAAAAACATTAAATTATCCAGAAGATAGTATTGGCAGGGTTATGAATCAGAATTTTATTGCCATAAATTATAGCTGGACTATCGGCGAAGCAACAAAATTTTTACAAGAAAAGGATAATTTATGTGACGAATTTTATAATATTATTTTAATTAATGATAGTGACATACCTATAGCTGAGATTCCTGTTAGTAAAATTATAAAACATAAGAAAAGCGTTATTCTTAAGGATCTAATCTCTAAGCATAATAAGTTACAATCAATTGATGTTAACGCTAATCAAGAGGAGGCTGCTCGATATTTTACTAAATATTCTTTACAATATTTGGTTATAACTGATAGTGATAGTAAGCTACTAGGATTGATATATGCAAGTGATGTGATAGATATAGTAGAGGAGGAGGATGAGGAAGATATTTTGTTATTAGCTGGTGTGAATGATACCAACCTTCACTCATCTAACTACATCACCGCTAAATCTAGAATACCTTGGCTTTTCATTAGTTTAATTTTTACCAGTTTTTCAGCTGTAATTATAGCCCTTTTTGCTGATGAGATTGAGAAGATGGTGGTAATAGCGGTTTTACTTCCTATAGTTGCATCAATTTCTGGCGCCGCAGGAAATCAGACTTTGGCAATTATGGTAAGAGCTATCGCTACTTTAGAGATTAGAAGTATTGGTTATTGGAAGGTTGTGTGCAAAGAGTCGGTAGTGGGTTCTTTAAATGGTTTTTTCTTGGCTTTTATTGCCGCTGGCGCTTGCTATGTGTGGCAACAAAACTATATTTTGTCATTATCTATTTTTATATCTATTTTTATATCTATTTTAGTGTCTTGCTTACTCGGAGCGGCGATTCCTATTGTGTTAAGCAGGCTAAAGTTTGATCCCGCAATCTCTTCTGGCGTTTTTTTGACAACGTTAATAGATGCTACTGCTTTTTTTGTATTTTTAGGCTTTATTTCTATTATATCCTAGATGAATATTAGGCGACTATTTTTTTTATCCATAATTTTATTTACGAGCAGCCTATTTGCAGAGGTCGGTGGAGTTAAGTCTAATATTAAGTCAGAAATAGTAAAAATCGTTAAGGATAAAAATTTTATTGAATTTAAAAATAATGTCATTCTAGTGAGGGAGGATATTAGTTTTTTAGCAAAAAAAATGTTGGTCTTTACCAAGAAGGGTAAAGAAATGAGTAATGATTTTCAGATTGAACTGATCGAGGCCAGCGGTAAAGTGAAAATTTTTAACCAAACATTTATTGCAACGGGAGATTACGGCACCTACGATGTAAAAAAGAATATTTTTAAAATATATGGTAATGTCATTTTGAACGAGGGTACAAAAATTGCCAAAGGCAGTGAGTTTATTTACGACATTACGACAGAAAAAGGCTCTTTATTGTCTCAGAAAGATAGGCCGGTAATTATCATTAATGAAGATTTAAATAATTTAAAACAGGATATCAATGAAAATTTTAACGATTAAAGATATCGCAAAAAATTATGGCAAAAAATCTGTTATAAAAAATATCTCTCTAGAGGTAAGGCAAGGCGAGGTAGTTGGTTTGCTTGGTCCAAACGGGGCAGGAAAGACTACTTGTTTTTACAGCATAGTTGGTTTAATTGCCATTGATAGTGGTAATATTTTTTTGGATGATATAGATATTACTAAGATGGCGATGCATGAAAGATCAAGACTTGGAATTGGTTACCTACCTCAAGAATCATCAATTTTTAGGAAGATGAATGTAGAAGATAATATTATGTCAATCTTAGAAATTAACGAACCAGACAAAAAAATTAGAGAAAAAAGATTGGAAGGGTTGTTAGAAGAGTTTTCTATAACTCATATTAGAAAATCTCATGCTTTATCCTTATCTGGTGGCGAAAGAAGACGGGTTGAAATTGCTAGATCTTTAACTACAAATCCAGATTTTATTTTATTAGACGAGCCTTTTGCTGGTGTTGATCCGATTGCAGTAAAAGACATTATGAATATGATTAGCACATTAAAAAGTAAGAATATAGGTGTTTTAATTACAGATCACAATGTTCAAGAAACTTTAAGAATTGTTGATAAGGCTTATATTGTTTATGATGGTGATATTTTAACATCTGGAACAAAAGATGATATTGTGAATAATGAAGAGGTAAAGCGTGTATATCTCGGAGATAATTTTTTATAAAACGCCGGCAGCATTTCACTAAATAGTTAATAGCTTTACCTTTAATATATTTAACTTTTATTCTTTTTTAAAAAATTCTAAAACTAAAGTTTTATTGATGTAATCATTAACTATTTATTGAGTTGCTATATATATCAAGATTTGTTTGTAAATTTTACTGGGATTTGTCGTGATAGGGATAAATCTTTGTAGAAAATTTAAAAATATTTAATTTAAGTTTATGTTAATAAGAATATCCCTAATATTATCAATATTTATGTCGTCCAATGTAGCTTCTGCTATTA
>JBLHPX010000084.1:0-4917 GCA_047624545.1 Ulvibacter sp. | reverse complement strand
TCTTATGGGGAAGAAAAAAATCACTTATCTGGTCTATTCGTTGCTAAAATTAAGACGAGGGATATGATTACCATGCTCTTACATTTAGAGCAGCTCGATAGAGCTGGTGTTTCAATTATTGATTCCTTAGGAGATGTAATTAAGTCTACCACAAACTCTTCTATTCGTAATTTATCTAGAACTTTACATGAGTCTGTAAAAAATGGCGCCTTATTGTCGGAAGCGATGGCTAAATTTCCAAAAATATTTGATGATGTATTTATTGGCTTGGTATCGTCATCAGAGCAGACTGGTAAGTTACACAAGGCATTTGAAGGTTTAATTGATCATTTAAAATGGTCATCCGATATTAAGCGAAAAACTGTAAAAGCAACCAGATATCCATTATTTACTCTAGCTGTTGGCCTCATAGTGATGTCAATTATGACTACAGTTGTTGTTCCTCAGGTTACTTCACTATTAAGAACTACAACGGGTGGTGACTTACCAGTAATGACGCGAGCTTTGGTTGGGTTTTCATCATTTTTGACATCTAATGGTTTGTTCATTTTAATTGCCTTTATATTTACCATTATTACTTATAAATTTGCTAGATTAACCGAGGGTGGAGAATATTTTTTAGATAAAGCAAAATTAAAACTTCCTTTTTTTGGATCCTTAATTACTAAGCTGGACGCATCTAGGTTCTCACATTTTTTTGCTGTAACATTTAATAGTGGGATGTCGATGATAGACTGTCTGAATGCTGCAAAATCTATTATTTCTAATAAGGCTATTAAACAATCAATTGACCAAGCTATTAAGGATGTCGAGGATGGTAATAAATTAGCAAAGGCGATAGAAAAAACTGGTTATTTTCCATCTTTAGTTGTTAGTATTATCACTATTGGAGAGCAGAGTGGTGACCTTGGTAATTCACTTTTAAATGTTCGATTTTTTTATGATAGAGAGATCAATGATTCAATTGATAAAGTAATTGGTATGATACAACCTTCCTTAACATTGGTCATGGGTGGTATGGTGGCTTGGATTGCTATGGGAGTATTCGGTCCTGTATATAACTCATTTTCACAATTATAAACTACAAAAATATGTCAAAAAACAAGATATCAGGTGCTGAAATAATAATAGAGGCGTTAAAAAATGAAGGTGTTGAAATAGTTTTTGGTTATCCTGGTGGTGCAATTTTACCTTTGTACGACGCTCTATTTCAACAAAAAGATATTAAACATATTTTATCAAAACATGAGCAGGCAGCAGCTCATGCTGCAGAAGGTTACGCCCGATCAACTGGTAAGGTTGGTATAATAATAGTCACCTCTGGTCCGGGAGCAACCAATACTATCACCGGATTAACTGATGCCTTTTTAGACTCAATTCCTGTTATTTGCTTTTCTGGTCAAGTGCCAAGTGCAGTGATTGGAACCGATGGTTTTCAGGAAGCTGATATTACTGGGCTTACAAGGTCATGTACTAAATATAATTATCTAGTAAAAAATACTGATGATCTAGGATATATAATTCATGAGGCATTTCATATTGCAAAAACAGGTCGTCCTGGTCCAGTTTTAATTGATATACCAAAAGATATTCAAAATAACTTAGGAAATTATGGGGGTTTGCAAAAAATTAATCGACCTTCTTACCAAATTCAGTCGAAGAGTTTTGAAAAAATCCCTGATGATAAAATTTTTCAAGCTGTTGATTTATTAAAAAACTCTAAAAAGCCAATTATTTATTTTGGTGGCGGATTAATTAATTCTGGACCTAAAGCCAGTAAATTATTAAAAGAATTTGTAGAATTAACAAATTTCCCAATTACTGGTACTCTAATGGGCTTGGGTGCTTTTCCAACTGATCATGGTAATTTTATTGGTATGCTTGGTATGCATGGGACATATGAAGCTAATATGGCGATGCATGATTCGGATGTAATGTTAAATATTGGTGCTAGATTTGACGACAGAATAACTGGTCTTGTTGATAAATTTTCACCAGACTCTAAGAAGATTCATATTGATATTGACGATGTATCAATCAATAAAATTATTAAGGTTGATTTGGCAATCATTTCTGATGCAGCAAATGCTTTAGAACAGATTATTAATTACTGGAAAAATAATAATATTGTAACGAAAAATATTGATAATTGGTATCAAGAGATTTCTAAATGGCAAGAAATGCGTAGCCTTTCTTATCAAGGCAGTAATGAGGTTATTAAGCCAGAATTTGCTCTTGAGACGTTAGATAGTTTAGTAAGGGAAGAGGGGCCAATTGTTACTACCGACGTTGGTCAGCACCAAATGTGGGCAGCACAATATATGACCTTTAGAGAATCTAATAAGTGGCTTACTTCTGGTGGTCTTGGTACTATGGGTTACGGCGTTCCTGCTGCAATTGGAGCGCAAATTGCCAATCCTAATGATCTAGTTATTTGTATTTCTGGTGATGCTTCCTTTTTGATGAACATGCAAGAATTATCAACTATCAAACAATATAGTTTACCAATTAAGATAGTGATTATTAATAATCATTACATGGGTATGGTGCGTCAATGGCAAGAGTTAGTCTATGAAAATCGTGAAAGTGAAAGTTATATGAATTCCTTGCCTGATTTTGTAAAATTAGGTCAATCTTTTGGTATTAAATCTATTTATTGTGATAATCCAAGTGAAATTAAGGACAAATTCCAAGAAATGCTTGATCATGATGGTCCAGTTTTATTTGATTGTGTAACAGAAAAATCTGAGAATGTTTTTCCAATGATTCCAGCTGGCGCTGCTCACAACGAAATTTTACTTCGTAAGGATCAGGGTAGTTATGATCAGAAAGATAAAAATGCGGTTTAAACATTTAGGAGTTGTTCAAATTATTTTCACATAACTCCTTATAATACTAACTTCTTTTACAGTAAAAAATAATCAAGGTTATTTTTGAGATAATACCATTTTCCATTTATAATGCATTATATAGTAAAATATTTTAAGGTTAAAATTCTTAAAAAACAACCGACCTATGTTAATAGGGTATAAGACTTTTTGGTAATTAAAAGAAGTTTAAAAGATAAAGCTAGATCATGCCATTACTTATCCAGTATTATAGGTCGAAAATGGTATAATACCAACCCTTACCTTTAACAAAAAGATTTTTCTTTTAGGAAAGAATGGGAGGGAGGTATTGCAGTTAAGTTTGATAATTGATATAATTCTTAGAAATCTAACTTACTATAGTATTCTGGTGGAACGATATTGGCAATCCTATCTTTTAAAATGCCGCCAAAACTTTTATGCGACTTAACTAAAGAATACCAAGATTTTACAGATGGATGATTACGCCAATTAATATAGCCAAAATAATCAACAATTGAGATGTGAGCGGAAGCTGCAAAATCAGCAATTGTAATTCTATCTGATGCTAAATATTGCCTATTTTCAGTTAAAAATTCTATATAATTGAGGTGGGTAATTAAATTTTCAGACGCAATATTTAAAATATAAGATTCTGGTGATGCTGATTTTTTATTCAAAAATTTCTTAAAATATTTTTCATAAATTAGATGTTTACTAACTTCTGTAAAGAATTTTTCATCAAACCAACACTGAATACGACGAGCTTCCGCTTTTTCCTCAAGATCTCTTCCAATTAATGAATTATTTTGACCATATTTTTCTTCTAGATACTCAGTAATAACATAGCTGCCAGAGATAGATTGATTATTTGGTCCAAATAAAACTGGAACAGTGAGAGCGGAATTCAGGGCAATAAACTCCCGCCTTCTTTCCCAAAAATTTTCAGTAATTAGTTTAAACTCTACATCTCTATCCGCTAGACATATTCTAACTTTTCTAGAAAAAGGGCATAATTTTTGATGATATAATCTGTACATTATAATTTATTAATTCCAAAAATTTTTAAAATGTTGTGGAAATTTATATGGTCTGATGATAATTAAGTCAAATCGAATGTCAAATTTAGCATAATATTTTTTATTAGAATAGAAAGTGTTTATTGACCTCTTGATTCTATTCATTTGATTTTTTGTTAAAATTTCTTCAAATGATTGAATTTTTCTTCGGGCTTTGACCTCAACAGCTATCAAAACTCCATTTTTTACAGCAATTATATCAATCTCTCCTAATTTATTTCTATAATTTCTTTGTAAAATTTTATAAAATTTAAGTTTAAGAAAAATAACTGCTATAATTTCTGCTATTAATCCAAATTTATTATGATTAATTTTCGACACCTAAGATAAAAATTTTATATTTATTGGCATATTCTAATACTTCTTTTTTATTAATAATAAGGCAAGAATTAGCCTCAAGAGCGGCTCCTGCAAAATTATTTTTTACTAAATTTTTAATAGTCTCAATGCCAAAAGCTGGTAAATCAACTTTTTTATTTTGATTTATTTTTTTCATTTTAATTAAAATTGCTTTAGATCCAGATTGAAATTGAATATTTTTTGATCTCTTGATGAGCTCATCAGTTCCTTCTAAACCCTCGATTGCTAAAATAACTTTTTGTTGCACGATAATTGATTGACCAAGGTCTAAATTGGAAGTAATTTTTAAGGCATTTTTTCCAATCTCAATATCTTTAATATTTTCTTTGTTTGGCTTTATCTCCCCTAAAATACCTTGTGAGGCCAGTAAATCATCAATAATTTCTTCAATTCCGATAATTTTAAAACCTCTTTTTTCAAAAAAATTAATAATAGTTGAAAGCAAATTATCATCTCCAAAAATTTTTTTCTTTAAAATTTTTGAAACCAATACTAATCCTACCTTGTCAAACTTTAAGGCGGAAAGTGAAGGTTTTTTCACGGAGCCAGTCATGACAATTTTAGAAATATTTTGATTTTTTAGAAATTCTAGAAACTTACCAACATAGCCAAAAGAAAAAAAGACAGGCGGA
>JBLHPX010000083.1:0-4918 GCA_047624545.1 Ulvibacter sp. | reverse complement strand
TACACATATAATAAATCTTTTTGACTCTCCAACAAGGGAAGTTACATCCTCAAATCTTAGTGACGAAAATGTGCATCAGTATGAGACTTTTGCCAAAGCTCATTTAAAACTAACGTTTGCCGCCTTTCCTGAGGTTTCTGATTATTGTGATAAAATAAAGATTGCTAAAGAATTTGATCAGAAATCTGCTCCGAAAGTGATCCAACGCAAAGCTCCTAGGACTACTAGAGATAAAGCTCAACCTATTATCGCTGCAAACGTCTCTCAACAAGGAGGAATAGACTGGGACAAGGTATTTCCAGAAGATGCATTAATAAATACGTTGCAAGGTTTCCTTAAGGTAGATATAGAGGTTTCTATAGCGGTAGTTCAGAGAGTCATTAATAAATCTCAATTTAAAGATAAATTATCACCTGATAAGGTTTTGGAAGTATTGTCAGAAAAAGGACATTCATTGCCTAAAGTTCGTCAAGAATTAAATAAAATACTAAAAGAAAGTCAATTAATGCCTGAACAACCTCCTGCACCTAGTGTATCTGCAGCATCAACAGCTGCAGATACAATAACCCTATCTAATCAAATATAAACATGCCAGCAAGTTTAGATAGCGCAAATTCTGAGAGTGAAGAAGATAATCTTGAAAATAAGTTGCGCACAAGGTTTCAAGAATTATATAGTATTGAGATAGAAAGTAAATTGACAGCCATAGTAAATGACATAATATCTTTTTATGCGAAGGCGAAAGACCAATCTTCGGCGCAAATTAATATCATATTAGGGTCATTTAGCACTTCTGATATGAGTGAAATTTTTGATGATATTAAGAGTGAGTATGAAGCTATGGTCAATCATCGATTTTATGATCTAACAAAACCTGAAGAAGTTCAATCTGTCATTGCTTACTCTAGTCTTTTAGGTATCATGATTGATGATCGTGATTTTGGGTTAGTGGCAATATTAAGACAGAGAGAAGCGGAAAGAGGTAGGGCTAATCACAGCCCCTCTACTTCTGTAGAGCCCGAGGAAGAACCTTCCCAAAAAAACCCCCCCTCTCCTTTAGTATCAGAACCAGAAATGGAAGAAGTTTTACTAAAAAGGAGTCGCTCTCAATAATGTCCATATTAAAGACAAAATTATAAAAATTGCAAATAGAGTTGCTAAACATATTTAAATATGAACAAATTAACTGATTTTACTCAAAAATTATTACAACAACAATCGGTTACAGGAGAGCATGATTGCGGAGCGATTGATCTTTTATCGCAAAAACTGAAATCTTTAGGCTTTAAATGCGAGAAGATATCTTTTCAGGATGATGACTCATATGATGTAGATAATTTACACGCTATTTTTAATCCAAAAAAATCTGATAAAATTCTTTATTTTGCAGGACATACTGATGTTGTTCCAGTTGGAGATTTAAATTCTTGGAAATATCCTCCATTTTCAGCTCAAATAGAAGGTGAAATTATTTATGCTAGGGGAATAGTTGATATGAAGGGCGCAATTTCTGCCTTTATAATTGCAATTGAAGATTTTTTAGAGAAAAAAGATATTAATTTTGGTATTGGCTTTTTAATCACCGGAGATGAAGAAGGTTGCGCTATCAATGGCACTCCAAAAATGTTGAAATGGATGAAGGAAAATAATCACAAAATGTCTCATTGCATAGTTGGTGAACCAACTAATCCTGAGTATGTAGGTCAGATGGTAAAGGTTGGGAGAAGAGGGAGTATGAATTTTGAACTTAAATTACAAGGCAAACAGGGCCACGTTGCTTATCCCCATAACGCCGAAAATCCCATCACATCACTTATTAATATTTTAAAAATCCTTAAAGATTACAAATTAGATGATGGTAATAAGTCTTTCGACCCTTCAAATTTAGAAATTACCAAAATATTTAATGATGATTTAGGAACAAATGTTATCCCAGACATTGCATATGCAAGATTTAACATTAGATTTAATGATGAGCATAATTCACAAAAATTAATAGATTGGGTTAAGTATGTTCTTGATCACTCCGCTTCAAAATATGAATTAGATTATCGAGTTAGTGGAGAATCTTTCTTGAGTGAAGATAAGTTTCTACAAAATTTACTCTCCAAATCAATTTCAAAGATTACTGGAAAAAATCCGATATTAAGTACGGCAGGAGGAACTTCAGATGCCAGATTTATCAAAGATTACTCTCCTGTAATTGAGTGTGGATTGGTCAATAAAACCGCTCATCAAATTGATGAAAATATTGAGTTATCAGAAGTGCAATTGCTTAAAGATATTTATTTAGAGATTCTTAAAAATTATGGAAAAGATTCTTGAGATAATTTTATTATTTTTAAAACAAAATCCAGAAAATAATATAATTACCACCCTTTCTGGCTGGGGGCAAAAACCAGATTTTATCTCTAAAAAAATTCCAGAACTTAAAGAATGTAAAGTTAAGAATCTGGATTATTTATCTTTCCCATCAAAAGAATTATTTCTAAACTCTATAAATAATCAAAAAAGTGATATTCTAATCGGATGGAGCTTGGGAGGGCAAATTGCTATTGAGCTAGTTGAAAAAAAGATCATTGAGCCACAATTATTAATTCTACTATCAACTCCCTGTGATTTCTTATCTCCAATTAATGGGATTAATCCAATAATATATCAATCATTTAAAGATTTAGCTAAAAAAAATCCTAAAAAGCTTTTGCGTAAATTCCATCTAATGATGCTACAAGGCGACGTAAGATTTCATGAATTAAGGAGATTTGTAAGCTATTATGATAAGAATTTAGAATATTGGTTGGATGAATTAATAAAGTTTTCTGCAAAAGATATGTATTTTACCGATTTTTGCAAAACAGAATTAATTTATGGTCAAAATGATGGGATCGTAAATTTTCAACAAGCTGTTGAAATGAAGGATTTAATTAATGGGTCAAATTTGACAATATTGCCAGATCGCAGCCATTTTTATTATTCCAATAATTTAACAATCAAATAAATATAAAATGCCTAGTAGGAAAAGCAATAGAAACAACCAAGCTCAAACACCAGATAAGCATTCTTTTAAGGAGTTAAAAGATTTATTTGATAAAATAACGAATTGTAGGGCAGTGTCTACAAAAGGAATACCAGAAATAACAGAAGAGCTAATAGAAGAGATACGCAATAAGGAATTAGATATTTTTAGGGGAATAAAGCTTCCTTCAGGACAAATTACGTCTTTAATTGACGCGTCTCTTCGTCTTGGTGACGATGCCATAAACAAAATTCTGGACTTTCCTAATCGACCCTTGATTCAAAAGGGTTCACTGGGTCAGAAGGTGAAGAATTTGAGGGGTTCAGGACGGACCCATAGTGCATCACACGACTTAGATCACTTTATAGTAGCTCAGAATGCATTTCAACATAGAGCGCGTTATGGATTACAAGAAAATACAATTAATAGATTAACAGGTTTATGCACAAGCACATGTCAATTTATTCTTGAATTGGTTAAATACTGCAATGAATACTCGGCAAATTTACTCCTTAACGCCCTAAGCACCAAAGAAGGTATTAATATTGAAGATTTTATTACAAATAAGGCTTATTTTGCAGATATTGATGCGAGTAGTCAACAGGTTGAAAAGAATTTCTGGCTTTATATGTATACATCTGCCATAGAAGAAGGTGGAATGATTAAGTTTAACCAGAGTATTATACAGAAAGTTATTAAAGACTCACAAACTGTAGATGCATTTAGGAGTCAAATAAGTAAGTTTATTAAAACGGAGGTAGATTTGTACAATAGCAATATTTTACACTACATAACAACACTTGATTGTAGAGAGGAATATCTAAAAGCATTTATTGAGGATTATCCACATATGATGAGTTGCACGAATGATAACGGCCATACTCCACTAGATACTGCGATACGCAATAATAATTACCATGCAGTAAATATTATGTTGAGTAGTAACACTCTAAATATCAATGATTGCACAACTGAAACTAGAGATGCGTTACAATCAATAGTTATAGGCATTACTGAGCATGGAGTGCATGATTTTGCATATGCAGCAAACCTCCTTAAAAGCAACAATATCACGGAAGCAGTTAATGAGCTAAAAAACGAATTAAATGATGACACTATTTCTTGTCATAAGGATTTAAATATTAACAAGTCAGTTCTAAAGACTGCATGCGTTATTACCGCAAAGAGCGATAAAAAAGTGATGAGTAAGCCATTTTATTCAGAATGGGCGCAGAAATTGTCCAATGATCAATATTGGAATGATATAGTGACATTAAAATCCTTAATCACAGACTTTTCTAAACTTAAAGATGAAAAGGTCCTAACAAATCAATACTCAGAAAAACTCAACCTACTAGCATGTAAAGCAGACTTAATCGAAGCTACAGAGTTAAGGAAAAAATATATAAATCCGCACACGCCAAAAACAGAAGTGGTACAAGATTTTCTTTATCTTGAGAGAATGTTTGATGAGGAGTATTGTTACGCTAAACAGATTGAATTTTATAAGGGTGCATACCTTGTCTTGCGAGATAAGGATAGTATCATTAGCGATATTTCGAATATAATAGATAGCGTTATCACAAAATTTACTGAATTATCTGACTTAGCCAAAGAACTTGGCGCCTCTCTAAATGATGAAGATAAAGAACAGTTAGAATCTCAGCTAGAATATGTGCAGAAGTTAAAGGACACTTTAAATTTACCTGCGCACACGCATAAGGAGATTCAAGCTCAAGAACGCTTAGGTAGGAAGCAAAAAACTAGAGGAGTTTTTGAATCCAGTAGCTCATCTTCACAACCCGCAACCTATATACAAGAGCCGTCGGCAGAAGAGGATATTCGCGATACAATTCCAAGTGAGATGATATCAGAAATGCTGTATAAAAAATTTGTTGAATG
>JBLHPX010000082.1:0-4931 GCA_047624545.1 Ulvibacter sp. | reverse complement strand
GCATCCTAAAAGCTGATCCAGAGTCATCTTTAAAAGAAAATCAAATCTATGGAATTGCTCTCTCTTGTGCCTATACTACTAAAAACTCTGATTTAGTAGAGTTTATTTTAGAAAAGGCAGAAGATAAAATTAGTAAAGAAGAGTTAGGTGCAACAAAAGCAGCTTCTTCAATTATGGCTATGAATAATATTTATTATCGTTTTATTCACTTAGTAAGCGATAAAGAATATCTTAAGATGCCAGCAAAACTTCGAATGAATATTATTGGAAACCCCGGAATTGATAAAGTTGATTTTGAATTATATTCTTTAGCTGTATCAGCTATTAATGGTTGCGGCTTATGTATTGATTCTCATGTTAAGCAGTTAGTAAATTCTAAGGTTGATAGATCGACAATCGCCCATACAATTAGAATCTCAAGCGTAATTAATGCCGTAGCACAAACTTTGTTTATTAACTAAATTTAAAAGAAAAAATGACTAATAAAAATGTACCTAATTCTTGAAAAGTAGCATTAGCAGATAATTATGTACTTTAGGAGCCTCTGATTTACCTTTTCTACCAATTCTTTCTGCCAAGGGCTGTAAGCATCACAGAAATAAGTTTTAAATCCTTTGAGCTGATAATTGGTATGATTAGCAAATTCACCTCCATTATCAAAGATCATTGTTTTTTTTGATATATTTTGAAATCTTAGATATTCTATCTAATAAGGGGCAGCATGCAGTAGAACTAGCTTTGTTTCTATTAAAGCATAAAATAACCTTTTGAGAAGCTTTATCAATCATGGCTGAAATATTATCACTTCTGTTATTTTTATAAAATGTTAAATCTACTTCAAAATGACCAACTTCTTTCTTTTTATCAGCTATTGCATCTCTTTTAGAAAGTGAAACTCTATTTGGAATCATGACTTTTTTTCCTAGAGCTATGCTTTAATCTATTTTGTCTTTTGCGTTGTAAATAAAGTCATATAAAAACTCGGTAGATATAGAGAATCCTATATCTCCTTTCATCTTGTAAGCTATTACGTCTAATGACTATTTATAGTTTATAAGCTTTAGGATTGTTATCTAAAGAAATCCATTTTTTTACAAAGAATCATCTTATATTTACCATGAGCAATAGTAGGAATGTATTTTGCCATTTCCTTTCTATTATTCAACTTATAGCTAATGGTAGATTTTGATTTACCAATAAAATCAGCTATTTTTTGCAAAGATACATTTTCTACAAATCTCATATGATAAATTACTTGCCTATCTTTGAATGTTAAATGTTTAAATTCTTTCTTATTATTAATCATGATAATTTTTATTTTATTTTTTAAGTTAAAAAATAAAAATTATATGACTTTGTTCCATTAAAATCCAGAACTTAGCATTCCCGTTGGTAATCGATGCAAAATTACAGCCATAATAACCATAAAACCAAGAGTTTTTTCGAATTCAAAACTTATAGCAATTGCAAAACCATCGAGAAAACTATGAAATCCTATTCTTATTAGAGCTGCGTAACCAAAAGAATGAGCTTTACAACACCTCTCTCGACAAGAATGAATCATATCCATATATAAATATAAAACCAAAAGATAAGGCTGCCATTACCCATCTTCCGAAAATAGCTATGCTTTCGATGGCCATATGATTGATGCCCATGGAAAGCAAAAGACCAACTGAAAAAGCTATTAAGAGCGATAATTGCCTTTGACTAATATTATTTTGTGCAAAAGAGGCGGCTCCTCCTCCTATAATAGTTGCAAGGGCAGCTAGAAATGAATAAAAAACAATGCTCATAAAATCAATTTATATTAAAAAACTATCTATCCTAAAATAAAATTAATAGGCACAATTATTCTATAATATCTATTTTTATTTATTAGTGAGTCTTTTATATCAAAACTCCACTTTTTTAAAGTTACGAGAGCTGATTTATCTAAAATGGGATATCCGCTTGATTTATGTATTTTTGCATCAACCACATCTCCTTGAAAATCAGATAGAACGCTGACCTCAACATTTCCCTGATAATTCCGTAATTTAGCTATTCTTGGATATGGAGGAATAGGATTTTGCTCTGATCCTATTTTATAAGTATGATGACTATAAGAAAGGTCGCTGATAACTTTTTCTGGTATTTTGTTTAACTTTTTACCCAAGTAATCACTTTTTTGAATTTCTTTTTTTGTTTCTGGCTTTTGATCAAATTTAACAACCTTATCATTAATAATATTTTTGCTACTTACTTTTTGTGGTTCTGGCATAGAAATAAGATTAATAGCTACGGAAAATTCTTTTTGCCTCACTTTTGGTAATGAGTTTAGATTTGATAGTAAAAACAACAAAAATAAATGTATAAATATAGAGGATAGCCACGGAATATTAGTTTCTATAATTCTTTTTAACATTCCGCGCTATTACTATCTTTAATTTTAAAACGCGGTTTTAAGACCAATCATAAATGAACGACCAGAGAGGGGAACTTTATCTTTTAGGAATGAAGTATGATTACGAGCCTCCTCATTAAGCAAGTTTCTTGCCTTAAGATATAGAGTTGAGCTGGTAAGGCCAACATTAATTTTATAATCCGCTCCAGCATTCAGTATAAGATATCCATCTGTTTCAAGCTCAGAGGCGGCTACATTATTTTGAGCAAATGTATAGTCAGCATCCAATCTTAAACCAAGATCATTGCGATTATAAATAGCGCTACTACCAATTCTAGCTGGTGCGATGCGAGGTAAATGTCCAGATGTCTTACTGTTTCTAGCTTCTAAATAATCACCTCTTATTTCAAAATCTAACTTATGTGAGTTTTTATCATAAGCATTAAGCATTGTTTTAAATTCTATTCCGTAAAACTCTGCAGGTAAATTTACATAATTATAGACAGGCAAATGATCCTCTTCTGCTCCAGTTGCAACTTGAGTAATAAAGTCCTGAAAATTATTATAAAAAAGATTAACTTCACCTTTAAATAAGCCTGAATTTTTGCGCAAAGAAAGGTCTAAACCTGTTGATTTTTGCACATCTAACTCTTGATTCCCAACCTCAAAAGTTTCTGTTGATAAATGCTCTCCATTGGCATAAAGTTCCTGTGCATTTGGAGCACGCTCTGTGTATGAAGTAGAAAGTGCCACCGCATAATTTTTAGGCAAGTTATAAACAAAACCCAAAGAGGCACTTCCCGTTAAATCATCTCTAGACTCAACATTTTCAAAAGAAGCAACCCTATCAACATTTATATTTTGATAGTCTAACCTTCCTCCAGTTTGTAATTTTATATCTCCTAAAGACACTTCTTCAAATATAAATCCAGAGTTAGTGTGAGTTGTAGAGGGTGGCACAAAAGTCTCTTCCCCAGTAGCTGAAAAATCACTTTTACTAGATTGCAACCCAATAGCACCTTCAAATAATCCAAGCTTATTGTGAGTAACTTCAATTCTACTATCATATCCACGATTTTTAAATAAAGTGCCAGCTTCTTGATTCTCGAACTCTCTGTGCTCATAATCAGAATAGCCAAATTTATATTTTATCGCTTTTAAATATTTTGTAGGTTTTTTATATAGTCCTGCCAAATCAAAACGTTGCTGCTTCATATCGAGCGTTATATCTGGCTCTTCACCACTATGTCCACCTCCATGATCATGTTCATGACCCACAATTCCGTAATTGGTATTATAATCCGTAAGTGCTACACCAAAATAACCCTTATCAAAAAATCTTGAAACACCAGCTGTTACGCCGCCACTCTTGCTTTGGCTGTTAGATATTTTATTTCTATCTTCCGCTTCATCTCCATCAAGAGGCTCCTGAGCTCTTAATCTACTTGAACGAGCAAAACCAGGAATTTCAATATCATCTGTTAATCTTTTAAAACTATTAAAATGCCAAGCATAATTTCCAACACCACCTTCTAATAATATTGATCCGGAGCGCTCATTATTAGCAGAATTATACCGAACATCGGTAACCCCAGTAATTTTTTCTGAAATTGCTTGATCAGGAATTCTATTATCAATGATATTTACAACTCCTCCCACCGCTCTTGACCCATAAAGAAGAGCGGCAGGCCCCCTTATCACTTCAATTTTTTCAACAGATAAAGGGTCGATAGCTACATTATGATCTACACTGGTACTAGAAGCGTCTAAATTGCTAATGCCATTTTGCATAATATTTATTTGATCACCATCAAGACCTCTAATTATTGGCCTACTAGCCCCAGGACCATAATAGGAAGAGCGGATACCAATTTCTTGCGATAAAGTTTCTCCAATTGTTGGTTGTAATTTGCTTAGTAGATCGTCACCCGAAAGTACAGTAATAGGTTGTACCAATTCATTTCCTGAGCGCTCTAAAGGATTTGCCGTTACTATTATTGGATCTAATTTCTTTGCCTCTTCTTTAGCAAGTGCATTAAATGAAAATAGTACAGAAAGTACAGAAGCTAGATTAAATATCGACTTAGAGTAACTCATAGATTTAAATAAAAATTAATATTGAAATGTAATATAATGTAATGTTATAACGTCACATTTTTAACTTTCAACATAAATGTTATAATATAACATAAGTTGCTATGAAGCCACTGATCTCTGTAAATCTTTTCTCAACTATGGTCATAATGAAGAAATAGTTAGGCTTGTAATTTATTGACTGAGATAAAGGAAATTAAAATAGTTTCTAAAATTATCCTTATCGCACCTTGTTTTCAATTATAAATAGCTAAATTCTAATATCTAATAGAACAAATCATATATAATTTTTCATTAACTGTAAATAAAAAAATTATTATGATTAAAAATAACATTAAAACTAGAACATTTAAAGGGTTCGAAGTCCAATGGTACAGCAGTAAACTAAAAAATTAATTAGATAATTCCTGACCCAGCATCAAAAATAATATAACAAATTACTCAATATTAA
>JBLHPX010000081.1:0-4958 GCA_047624545.1 Ulvibacter sp. | reverse complement strand
TTACGCAATATAGGCTTGCCCTCAATATGGTTTTTTTGGTCATCCTTTAATATGAGAGTTGGTGTGTCACCTGAAATAGTCTTTTCAATATATAAAAATTTATTATAATTTGTGCCCGTAAAATCATTATAACGATTGGATCTTAACTTAAAAATTCCATCATCAGAGGTCTTTACATTACGACGAGGGCAATTGGCATTATTGTCAGCATTGTAGCTACGGCAATTATTATCATCATCATTGTTAAGGAGCATGGAGCTGCTACTGTAAGCCTCGCTGCAATCTGACGATATATCGTCTCCAGTATCACTGGCTCCACCTAGACAACCCGTCCGAAGACTTGATATTGCAAGCTCGCTGCCAAAATCTACTAATATAGATGGATTAAAAAAGTCAGCTTTAAAAACTTTATTTAAAGCGATGTCAGTATTGCGTACAAAAATATCCTTTTTAAAATCACTGAATAATATTTTTTTAGCTGATTTATGATCATCGACAGTAATAGGGGTTGTGGCCTTGTTCATAAATGAATCTGTCCACTCTTTAGTGTCTGAGGCATAATGAACAGCAGGAGAGCATGAGTATGAAGGATTTCCCACAGAACAATCAACCATATTTGAAGTAATCGTGGTATCAATTTTATTACCATATCTTAGACAGTGTTTTTCAGTAAAATATTTATCCCCTCCAAAACCCCCCAACGTCTTAAAAGGCTTCGAAACTGATGGTATAAGACCTCTAACCTTCCATGGACCACCTTCATCATGTTGGGCGTCAGCAAAAACACATATATACCTACCAGGATAAGCTACAGCCCTAACTCTTACCTTGCCAGATGTTGCAATAAATTTCAATAATTTACTATCGTCATCTTTGCTAGAAACCTCTTTTGCACAATCTTTGCTACCAAACTCAATATCATCTTTTTCTACTAAACCCTTGTCACCATATGTAGCAATAGAACATGTGGAATCTGGATTAGTAGAATCATCAACAACTAATTCTTCGCAGGAATCATTGCCGCAACCTTGACTAACACAACCAATTAAATTACAGTCAACATTACAGCTCCTAGCGCCACCACCAAATCTTACACAAGCCATAATACGATGCCTTCTGTCATGACCAGTAATTTCGGTATATATATCGCCCCTTATATAAGCATCCTTCGTGAGTACAATCTTTAATAGATCCTGGGTATCTTTACCCTCAACATCTACTTTTATGTCCTTATTAAAATTATTACCTAATAAAAATTCCTGTTTAAAATAATTATACTCATGAGATGCGGTATAATGATATGCGGAATCGTCTAAAAATTTATATTTTTTTGTCAATCTGTCATCAATGTCAATTTCGTCATATTGAAATTTATACTCATTTTGGTCATCTTCATCAGCGCCTTCACCATTATAGCCCGACACATTTGAGCTATGTAAACTTTTTAAAAATCCTAGCCTTATAATAACTGCGTCACATTGTTTGGGAGAAATAAATTTATTAAAATTAAACTCCTCTTTCATCTTGTGCATTACTGCCAAACCAGCAGCAACTTCAAAACCGGGGGGGCACAATTGGCAAGCAAACCTTACAGCAACGGCAGTGGCGACCCCAGCAGCAATAATTATAGCCATCTGTGCTGCAAGCCGATCTTTATCTATAATATTTAAATCTTTTAAATGCCCATAATCATAACACAACCTATTAGAAAAAGCCCCTCTACTCGTATCATTATTATTAGTATTTTTGTATTTAACCTCAGCATCATCTCTTGGAGTGACGAACTCTTCATTAGACTTAAAATTAAAAAGAGAGCCGTTGTAGTTATCCCCCCAATCTATAAAATCTGTCCATTTATCTATATTACGAAATTGCTTATTGTTAGCATTCGTACTCCCTCTATCAACCAAGGGATAGGGTTTGTAAAACCAGTCATTATCACTGTCATCGGCAACATTTTTTGCTATGTTTTTATTTGTCTCGTCAAGATTCATATTATCTACATCCAAATCTGGAGAATAAAATGGATCTTTGGATGAGATACATACCGGCTTAAATGTGTCAGAAGGATAGTTACAATCATCAGCAAAATCGAGAGTACACTCGGCGACGTCAGCATCACAAATATCTTGTCTTAAATAGTCAGGAAATTTCCTTCCGCTAGCTGGATTTTTATTTGTAGCAAGATTTGCATATCCTAAGTTACTATAAGGGATAGGTGTATCGATTGTCGTCTTAAAGAATTTATCTTTATAAGCATCGCTAATTGCACTATCAAGAAGGTTAAGTTCGTAAGTATTGTCGAGTGCCGAATAATCGAAATCATAATTAGCTGACTTAGTAGTATCATAAAAATTACAATTTATACCAGGATCTACGGCGTTTTCTTTGGTATAACAATCGTCGCTATCTGCACCGGAACATTCAGTATCAGAGCAGTTACTAACATTATTAACATTCCTAGAGCCTTTAGGTAAAAGAGCACAATTACTAAAAAAACAACTCTCACCGAGAAGTAGACCCGTAATTGAACTTCCTGACGAATCCTTGCAAGATTGCTTACAATCAGGCCCTAAAGTTCTATGAATTTGACACATTTTTTCTTGCTCAACATTTGAAAAACATCTAGATACAGATCTGTTATCCCTAGCATTATTTAAGCATTTTTCAACTTTATTAGGAGAGGAGATTAACTTAGGTATTTGATTAACAGTAAAATCATAGCACATTTTATTACCACTACAAACTATCTTACTAGGAGGAACAAAGGCCTCACTTTCAATATTGGTACAATTCTTTAGTTGAGAAAACTTATTATTAGAATCCATCACATCTTGATTATTCTGAACATCCTCATTGGTGGCCTCATCAAGATTCTGGAAGTCAGAATCGCACAAAGGGTACCTACAATTTAAGCCTGCAATCTCTGTAGAATCACTATAACTACTTAAATTTGTTATAAATTCCTCTTTATTAGGAGCTTCATCATATTTTGTAATTCGATTAATTGGCACTTCCCCCCCCTCAACCTTCATTCTTGCTATTCTTTTGGTGCCATCATTAATTTCCAGAAGATCTCGACAATCCTCAAAGGTAAATTCATCGCTAAAAAACACCAATTCATCCGATGTCAATTTTTCACAACTATATTGCAGATCGCTACTATTCCTAAAGCCTAACCTATCGTTAACATCACTATCAGTATAATGATGATACATTCTTTTTTTACATCCAGAAGGGCTATCAGAATTATCTTTAGAGCAAAAATTTATACAATTAACGCCATTTGTTTTACCGTCACCAGAGACACATATATCAGTATCTGTGCTTGTTAAATTAAGGCAATTTCTAAGGGATTTTTTTGTCTTAGGTTCAATAGTAGCATCCGACCCTGCATCTACCCAGCGGGCATAATTTGCTTCCAATATATCGCAAGACGGCAAATCCTCTAAATCCATACAATTTAGACGAGGCTTCTTATCGCCTGATAATGTGCTACATGGTGGCACTCCAACGTCATCAATATAGTAATTACAAGTATCACCTGGCCTAGATATACCTTCCATAGGAGGTGTGTTCGCAAGATTCTCGACGGTTGGTTGTTCTAAGGTGGAGCAGTCAGGCAGGTTTTCTGTAGCAAAAATGTTATTGCTTACTAAGAAAAAAAATATAAAAATTATTGCTTTAAAAAATATCATTAATCTTATGTTTTTGGCACGCAATTTACTTATATCCATATTATCAGCAAGCTTTTTACTCGGATGTGAATCTCCAGAATCTAGCTTTAGGAGTAAAAGGATTGTCGATCGTAACTATAGTCATTTAGATTACGGACATAAGAAATATAAAAAAATAAAAGAAATTAGTCAAGATGGTAAAGTATTAAAATATGATGATGAATATGAGTTTGAAGAAAATCTAACATCCAGTCAAAATAATCATCAGGGATATTATAAAATAGGCAATCCCTACGAAATAAATGGTATTACCTATATTCCGCAAAAATATAATTCTTTTGAAGAAACGGGAGAAGCCTCGTGGTATGGGTCAGATTTTCATGGTAAATTAACTGCCAATGGTGAAATCTATGATATGAACAGCTTAAGTGCCGCCCATAGAACCATGCCACTGCCATCAATTGCTAAGGTAACAAACCTTGAAAATGGCAAATCAATTAAGGTTAGAATCAATGATAGGGGGCCCTTTGCTAATGATAGAATCATCGATCTATCAAAAAAATCTGCAGAAATGCTTGATTTTAAAAATAAAGGGATAACAAATATAAGAGTAGAATATTTAAAAGAAGAGACTGAAAAATTATTGCAAACTTTAGAGATAAAATGACGAATTATAAAAATAAAAATATAGATTTTACGAAAACCAAAATCGAAACCCAACTCATAAGAGGTGGCACTTTACGCTCAAATTTTGGCGAAACTAGTGAGGCTATTTTTATGAATTCTGGATTCTGTTACAATGATGCCGAAACTGCAGAAAAAAGATTTAACGGCGAAGATCCAGGCTATGTTTATTCTCGTTACCTCAACCCAACCCTTAAAGCTCTCGAAGATCGTCTTGCTCTTATTGAGGGTGCTGAAAAATGTTGCGTTTTAGCTAGTGGCATGGCTGCAGTGTTTGCCTCAATCATGTGTCAAATCAAGGCTGGTGATCATCTTATTGCATCAAAAGTTTTGTTTGGCTCCTGTAATCACATTATAACTAAAATTTTACCCAATTATGGCATTGAAGTTTCGTTAATTGATGGCACAAAAGAAGAGGAGTGGAAAAAAGCCTTTAAAAAAAATACCAAACTAGTTTTTATTGAAAGTCCAGCAAATCCAAATCTAGAATTAATCGACATTCAGTTCGTGGCAAATCTTTGTAAAAAAAATGAAGCAATTTTTATTGTCGATAATATTTTCGCAACTCCCTATGCCCAAAAACCCTTAGAATTTGGG
>JBLHPX010000080.1:0-4983 GCA_047624545.1 Ulvibacter sp. | reverse complement strand
TTAAGCCAGCTTTCAATTACAACATAAGCTCCTGCAATACAAATTCCATAAACTAATCTTAAAATAATCCACATTACAGGATGTATTATCAAGGCGTGGAGTAGTGATATAGTTGAAATTATTGAGATCAGTCCAGCAAAAGTACGAACTGGGCCGACTCGATCAATATATTTACTTCCTATTTTCACGCCAATAATAAAGCCCAGAAAATAAAATGAATTCATAATACCTATGGTAATTTCACTGTAATTTTCAAGTAAACTCCTGATGTTTAATAAATTAGTATTCAAGCCATGTCCAACAGAAAGAATGGCAAAACTAATAAGTAATGATAATATAGAATTGATTGTTGAAAACATAAAAAAATTATATATAGTAAGTAATAATAACCAACCTTACGAGAAAATTTTAACTCTTAATAAATGTTAAATAATCATCAAAAAGAACTCTATTTAAGGAACATAATCGTACCAGAGATAGAAGAAAAAGGCCAGAAGAAAATACTAGAATCTAAAGTTTTAATTATTGGAGCTGGCGGACTCGGATCCTCTGCTATTTATTATTTGGCCGCTGCCGGTGTTGGTAATATTGGGATTGTTGATGATGATAGGGTGGAATTATCTAATTTACAGAGGCAAATAATTCATAATTTGTCCGATCTTAATAAATTAAAATGTCAAAGCGCCAAGGAGAAGGTTGCTTTGTTAAACCCAAATCTTCAAATTGATATTTATCCGACTAGGGTTGATGAAAATAATCTTAAAGATTTAGTTCAAAGGTATGATTTTATTTTAGATTGCACTGATAATTTTCCAACCAGATTCATTATCAATAGAGTTTGTTTTTTAGAAAAAAAACCTCTTATCTTTGCTGCCGTTAAGCAATTTTTTTGTCACATATCAGTCTTTAAAGCTTATTTGGACAACAATCCTTGTTATAATTGTTTTAATGGTAATGTTTATGATTCATCTTTTTCTTTACCACTCAGAGAAAAGGGTATTTTAGGTTCGGTAGCTGGGACTGGTGGCGCAATGCAGGCAACTGAGGTCATTAAAGAAATTTTGAATATTGGCCATAGTTTGGTTGGTAAAATGATGATTTTTGATTTTTTACAAAGCAAATCTAAGATTATAAATTTAAAGAAGAATATCAATTGCAAAATCTGTTCATAAATATTTAATTAATGGAAAATAAAAAATACAATCTTCTATCCTTATCGCGCTATTTAAAGAGTTACAAAAAATCTATTTTTGTTGTTTTTATTACCCTTATAATTACTTCTGCCTCAGTCTTATTGCTTGGTAAAATTATTAAGCATTTTATTGATCTTGGATTTTCTGCCGAGAATTCAGGTAGTTTAATTAAAATATCAATTATTTCATTATTTATTATAATTTGTTTGGCAATAGCTGGGTATTTTCGTTCTTTTTTAATTAATTCTGTAGCTCAGAAGGTAATTTTTACCATCAGAAAGCAAATTTATTCTCATATCATCAATATTTCTCCAGATTTTTTTGAGAATAATAAGGTTGGCGACATAATTTCTCGAATGACTAATGATGTTAATTTATTATATAATATAATTAGCAATGTGATATCTTTTTTTATCAGAAATGTAATAGTCTTCCTAGGTGCTTTAATATTTTTATTTACCATTGATTACGAGTTAACGTTGGTTATTTTTCTACTTATTATTATCTCTCTTTTGCCAATTTTATTTTTAATAAAAAAAATTAAAATTTTTGCCGATATCGAAGCTAAGGATTTGTCAATCTGCACTTCTCACATCGAAGAAACCACTAATTTTCTTAAAGTAATTCAATCCTCTTTGGGTCAAAACAAAGAGATTGATAATTTTAATCAAAAAATGGAAAAAACTTTACACTCTTCGATTAAAAGAATAAAAATTCGTTCTTTGTTGATATCACTGATTATTGTTTTTGCCTTTGGCACAATAATTTTAATATTGTCTCTTGGCTCTCTTAAGGTAATTTCTGGCAAAATGACCCCTGGAGAACTTTCTTCTTTTATATTCTACGCCATGCTGGTTGCAACTTCGGCAGCTGGAATTTCAAGGGTTTTGGGTCAATTGAGTATAGCCTCCATTGCTTGTAATCGGTTATTTGAAATTTTAGATCTAAAATCAACAATAATTGATTCAAAAAATCCTATAAAATTAAAAAAAACTAAAAAAACTAATATTAAGTTTGATAATGTTAGCTTCTATTATCCAAAAAATCCTGATAAATTAATTTTAAATAATTTTAATCTTGAAATTAATCATGGTCAAAAAATTGCCATTATTGGCAAAAGTGGTATTGGTAAAAGTTCAATTTTTGAAATTTTATTAAGATTTTATAATATATCCGATGGAAAAATTACTATTAATGGGGAGGGTATTAAGGAAATTTCCTTATTAGACTTAAGATCTTTATTTTCTTACATTCCTCAGGATCCAGTTATATTTTCTGGAACTATTTGGGATAATATTTCTTATGGCAGCGATAATGTTAGTAAAAAAGATGCTGAAAGATTTTTAAAAAATGAATCCTTTAACTTTATTAATAATTTTACAGATGGCTTAGATCACTTTGTTGGTGAGAAGGGAGTTATGCTTTCTGGTGGCGAGAGGCAGAGGATTTCCATAATTAGGGCTTTGTTAAAAGATGCGCCAATTTTACTAATGGACGAATTTACTTCGGCGTTAGATAAAAAAAATGACCAATTAATTTGTGATTTATTAAAAAAAGTTGCCAAGGATAAAATTATTATTAGCATTACTCATAAAAAGGTAAATGAATCTGAATATGACAAGATTATAAAATTATGATTAAATGCACTAGAAGAATAGAATTTGACGCGGCTCACAGAATTTTGAAGCATGAAAGTAAGTGTAAAATGCTCCATGGTCATCGCTACGCTTTAGAAATTACTTTTACATCTAAAGAGTTGGATAATTTAGGGAGAGTAGTTGATTTTGGTATCATTAAAGATATTTTGGGGGCTTGGATTGATAAAAATTGGGATCATAATACAGTTCTAAATAAGGATGATAGTGAGTTAGGCAGCAATATTTCAAAGATTACTGATCAAGAAATTTATTATTTAGATTGCAATCCAACAGCTGAGAATATGGCAAAATATTTGTTTAACATTATTTGTCCAAAATTATTTCATGATCACGATATTTCAATTGATCGAATAAAGCTATATGAAACACCAAATTGTTCAGTAGAAATTGCGTCAGATAGTATTTAAAAAATAATGAAAATTGACTTCATATTCTCAGCAGAATTAAAAAAACTTTTTCAAATCTACAACAAGAATAAAGAAGATAATATCCGAATTGTTGGTGGTGCGGTAAGAAATTCTTTTTTAAAAAAAGACATCTCTGATATTGATTTAGCAACAAAGTTCAGAATTTCTGACTCAATTAAAATTCTTAAAGAAAATAACATTAAATTTATTCCAACTGGCATTAAGCATGGCACAATTACCGCTATTATTAATAAAAAGACATTTGAAATCACAACTTTAAGGTCAGATAAAAATTGTGATGGTCGTTTTGCCGACGTAGAATTCGTAACCTCCTATGCTGAAGATGCTAAAAGAAGAGATTTTACCATAAACGCCTTATTTTTAGATGAAAAGGGGCAAATTTTTGATTACTTTAATGGAATTTCTGACCTTAGTAGTGGTTTAATTAAATTTATCAATGAGCCGGAAATTAGAATTAAAGAGGATTATCTTAGAATTTTAAGGTTTTTTCGCTTCTTTTCTTATTATGGTAAAAAATTAGATTTTAAAAGCCTAAAAGAGTCAATTAAAGCTAATGAAAATCTAAAAAATCTTTCAGCAGATCGAGTAAGAAGCGAAGTTCTGAAGATAATTTTAGCAAAAAATAATCAAAATTTATTAAAAACATTAAATATTTTTAATAAATTTAATTTTAGTAACGTTTTATTTAACGCTAAATTAGATATACAAAATTATCAAAATTTACTGACTTTAGAAGGTAAGTTGGATATTGTTTTTGATATTAAAATTAAATTTTTCATTCTATTGAATCAGTTTTCTAATTTAGGGCAGGTCTGCGATAATTTAAATTTTTCTAAAAAAGATAAAAATTATATTCTAGAACTTCAGAAATACCAAATTGTAAATTTTTCTATCTCAAAAATAGCTCTTATTAAGTTACTTTACAAATTCGATAAAAATTTAATTACAGATTTTTTAAAAATTAACCTAATTTATCAAAATTTACCAGATATTAGTACATTCCATAAATTAAAATTAAGAACTTTAGAGCAAGATTTGCCAAAATTTATTTTAAATGGCAATGATTTACTAAAAATTGAGGTAAAACCTAAGGAGATTGGTCAAAAATTACAGAAATTACAAGAAATCTGGATAGAAAGTGAATTTAAAATTGATAAAAATGATTTATTAAAAGAAATTTTATGACAAAATGCACCTTAGACTTCCTGATTCCTTTTGCTTAATTCCTTTTATATAGGGAGTAAAAGTATCTTTGCTAATTTGGTGGGAGCTTTGCTACGATAAATTCCACCCCCAATTTGAAACAAAATCATATAATTTTTAAACCATAGAATTTGATGTTAATTTTGGTAAGTTCTGGATTATATTCGAATTGGGGGTTGAATTTTGCACCCAGCAATTATTCATTAAAATTAGAAGAATTATTGTCTTGATTCTTACTTTTTGAGTTAAGTTTATTTCTTATTTGAGTCATAATTTATATATAAATGAATTAATAAAAATTGTCATTTACACAGTTTTTGTGACAGACTCCCTAAATCTTAAAATTCTTTAAAAAATCATTAACAAAAGTAACTAACTGACAAACCTTAATCATTATTAAAAGATAAAATCATCCTCATTCATATTAAATTGACCTTGCAGATCAATAGCAAAGTCGCTATTTTTATCTTTAATTACTGTATGACCATTTTCAACGGTGAA
>JBLHPX010000079.1:0-5028 GCA_047624545.1 Ulvibacter sp. | reverse complement strand
GAGGTCTTTAGAATATATGGGTCTAACTTCAGGCACAAAATTAGAAGATATTGTGATTGATAAGGTTTTTATCGGCTCTTGCACCAACGGTAGGATTGAGGATTTACGAGCTGCCGCTAAAGTTTCTAAGGGCAAAAAGATTGCAAAAAATATTAAATTAGCAATGGTCGTTCCTGGCTCTGGCTTAGTTAAAAAACAGGCTGAATCTGAAGGTTTAGATAAAATATTTATTGAAACTGGTTTTGAGTGGAGAGAGCCTGGTTGCTCAATGTGCTTAGCTATGAATGCTGATAAATTGGAATCAGGAGAAAGGTGCGCCTCAACTTCTAATAGAAATTTTGAAGGAAGACAAGGTAGGGGTGGCAGAACTCATTTAGTAAGTCCGGAGATGGCGGTTGCAGCTGCTATTAATGGCAAACTAACCGATGTAAGAAAAGTTGTTTAAATCTAAAATTATTTTTACTCTTTTATGTCGTTAATCGATTCAGAAAAAAATAAAGAAAAAATTTTAAAGAAATTTTTTGAAATTTCTTCTACCTTCGGCTGCAGTGAGGAGGTTTTGCAAAGGTCGATTACAGAGTCTGGCTTTGATTCTAAATTAAAAGATATTTTCTTTGAAAATGGTCTAATTGATTTGTTTAATTTTGCAACTGATGTCTTGGACAGAAAAACCCTAAAAGAAGCTGAGGGGATTGACTTTTCTGAGCTTGGTATTTCTGGTAAGATTCGTGAGTTTGTTAAAATTAGATTGCATTTAATTGCAGACAATTATGATAGTTTTTGTCAAATATCTTTTTACTTAAGACACAATCCAAAGAACTTATCATTTATACTACAAAAATCTTATAAATTTTCAGATTTAGTTTGGTACGAGATTGGTGATAAATCTACAGATTATAATTTTTACAGTAAAAGAATTTTACTTTCTAAAATTTATTTAAAAACATTCTCTTTTTTTTCTAAAAATAACTCAGTTGATAAATCTTTATTATATTTTGACAGTCAGATTCAAAATGTCCTAAAGTTTTCTAAGGTAAAATCTGAAATCAAAGAAATGATAGGTGTTATTTCCCAAAAGAATCATGACAATAACCTAACTTTTACTAAAGAAGTATTTAAAAAATGTTTTTTAAAGTTACCTTTTATAAGATTATATGATGGGAGATAACTCTTTTGACCTAGTCGTTGGAACCATATTGTTGCTAATAATACTTTTTTCTTTTTTAAAAGGTTTTGCTAGAGATTTTTCTTCTACCGTGTGCTGGGTTTCTGCTGCTTTAATTTCTTATTTTTTTGGACCCGTATTATTCAATATTTTTAAAATTCATATTGACAATGCCTATCTGGCTAAAGTCGTTTCTTACTCGATTTTATTTATTATCACTCTAATCATTATCTACATATTGGTTTCAAAATTATTGAGACCGTTACTAAGTAAAATTCCCGATGTAATTGATCGTTCTTTGGGTTTGTTTTTTGGTGTTTTTAAAGGCTATATTATGCTATGTCTAATGTTTGGTGCTTTTGTGAAAATCTCTAATAGTCATATATTTTATTTTTTAAACAAGACTAAGGAAGCTTCTGGAGGAGGCGCTCTAAATTGGTCTAGCAATTCAAAATCCTATCCAATTTTAGAATTTGGCGCATCAAAATTGTCTTTTCTTTTTGATAATATATCGTCGGATTTTCTGGAAAGAAACTCAGATAGTAATGTTAAAGTTAAGGATTTTGATGATAATAAACTTATGGATAATAATTTTGATAAGGGATTAAAATCTGGTAGCAAAAAACTATCTATTAAAAAGAATGCAGTAAAATCTGGTGGATACAAATCTAATGAAATTAGAAAAATGGATAGATTAATTGATGTAATAGATAATATTGATGATAGCAGCTCTGAAGATGGTGCGGATAAGAGTTCTGCTAGAGATACCAATAGGAGATTTGTAAGTAACCTCGGTTCTCGTTATGCACCAACTTTCGCTAGTATTGGAGGTGGCAAGATTGATAATGGTAAGTTTGAGGTTAGTGAGGTGTCAAATAGTGAAGTTACAACCATCACTTCAGTTAAAAATGATAGTATCGACATATCTAAATCTGCCTCATTATTAAATAACAATAGTGAGTCTAAAGATTTTGACCCAGACAATCCTGATCTGAATGATATTGATTGGGGAGGTGTGACAATCGTAAACAATCCAGATGAAAGTTATTTAAATAACCTTGTTAAACAATTAAACATAATGCGTGATTTTAGGGATAATTTATTTGGCGGAAAGGTAGATATAGAGAGTGACCCTATGAATATTATAATCGATAGGACGACAGAGATAGTTGAATTAGAAAATGAGCTGGAAGGAGGTGAATAATACCACTTCCTAAAATTAACCACAGATTTAACAAAAAGATTTTTCTTTTAGATTTCTCTAAAAAACTCAAAATAATCCCGATATTCTAAGATTTTTTTAGAAAAATCTAAAAGAAAAATCTTTTTGTTAAATCTGTGGTTAATTTTAGGAAGTGGTATTAACTCTTGCGGTGTTTTGAATATTTTATTAAAGTTAAGAATTGTGTACAACTCCTTAGGGAGTTATTATTTTAATCAATTAATTATTTATGTTTAATTTAGAAGGAAAAAATGCCTTAATTACAGGTGCAAGTGGTGGTATTGGCGGCGCTATTGCCAAATCTTTAAGTAAGTTAGGTGCTAATGTGGTTATTTCTGGCACCAGGGAAGGAAAATTACAAGCCCTGAAATCGGAAATTTCTGGTAAGTGCGAAATTTTAACTTGCAACCTATCTGATTTCGATCAGGTTGAGAGTTTGTTTTCTAAGGCAGAAGAGTTTTTTGGCTCTATTGATATTCTCGTTTGTAATGCCGGCATTACAAAAGATAATTTGATTATGAGAGTTAAGAATGAAGATTGGGACGATGTTTTAAATGTTAATCTTAAATCTACTTTTATCTTAAATAAAAATGCTGCAACTAAGATGATCAGAAGAAAATTTGGTAGAATTATTAATATTTCTTCTGTTGTTGGTGTTTCTGGCAACCCCGGTCAGGCCAATTATTGTGCTTCAAAAGCTGGTATGATTGGTATGGGTAAATCAATTGCTATGGATATCGCTAAAAGAGGTGTAACTGTAAATGCTGTCGCACCAGGTTTTATTGCAACTGAGATGACGGATACTCTTAATGACAAGCAAAAAATAGCTATTAATGACAAGATTCCTGCTGGTAAGATGGGATCGGTAAATGACATTGCTTCAGCAGTTTGTTTTTTATCTAGCAATGAATCTGGATATATTACCGGACAAACTCTCCATGTAAATGGCGGAATGCTTATGATTTAAGGTCATTGTAAATTTAGAGTTTTTTGCTGAGTATTACATATTTAATACAGTTGTGGCAATCTCCATCTTTAAAGCAGTTTTTTTCGAAAAAAACTTCTTTAACTTGTATACTTTAAAAGCAGGAATTGGTATCATTTTCCAACCTTAATAACCTATCTATGTCTAAAATATTATCTAAATTATCATTTATTCTGGCCATTTTATTGGTTAGCAATGTTAATGCCAAAATTATTTCCTATGAAAAAGTGCCATCTGGTACTTATAAATTAGACAAAACACACGCTAGTATTGTTTGGCAGGTTTCTCATTTAGGTCTTTCAGATTATACTGCAAGATTTTCTAATTTTGATGCCACAATAAAATTTGATGTTAAAGATCCAGAAAGTAGCATTGTAGAAGCCGAAATTGATTCTTTTTCAGTCAAAACTGAATATCCATATCCAGAAAAAAAAGATTTTGATAAAAAACTACAAGGAGGTAGTTGGTTTGATAGTAAAAAATTTCCTAAAATTATCTTTAAATCCAAGAGGATTGAACTAATTAATGACAAGAATGGTGTAATGGTTGGAAATCTGACATTTTTAGGCATTACCAAAGAGGTAAGGTTGGATATAATTTTTAATGGCGCCATGAAAAAGCAGCCATTTACTAAGAAACCAACCCTTGGTTTTAAGGCAACAGCCACCATTAAAAGATCCGACTGGGGTATGAAAACTTATATACCACAGATTGGTGATGAGGTAAAGATCGTTTTCGATGGTGAATTTGGAATGGAAAAGTAAATATTAAAATATTCGAATGTCAAAGAAAAATAATTATCATATTTCTATCATTTTGCTTCACTGGATCATGGCATTAGCTATTTTTCTGATGTTAATTAGTGGCACTATTATTGAATATACTGATATCAATAAATCTCTAAAATTTGATTTGTATCAATATCATAAATCTCTTGGAGTTTTGCTTTTGATCGCTCTTTTGATTCGTGTTTTTTGTAGAATTCTAACTGTAATACCAACTTTACCAAAGAAATTTTCTAATTTAGAGGTAAAATTAACTAAATGTGGTCACTATATTTTGTATTTCTTGATGCTTACTATGGTTTCTTCTGGCTGGTTTATTGTATCAACTAGTTCTTATGGTTTGCCAACTATTGTTTTTGGTCTTTTTGAGTGGCCTCATATTCCAAACTTAATGGGCGAAAGAAAGTTACATAAATTAGCGGAATTAATTCATTTTGTGGGTGCAATTTCTTTATTTTTAGCAATCATTGGACATGTAGGAATGGTTATTAAGCATAAAATTATCAACAAAGAAGATTTATTACAAAGAATATGGTTCAACAAGAGGAAATAAAATTATTCATGAGAAGGGTTGGTAGTTTTTTAGCATTCTTCGCATCTCTTGCGTTATTTATGATTAATAATTCTTATGCCAAAGATTATCAGATAGACTCTTTGAAGAGTAGAATTGTTTTTTCTGGCAAGCATGCTGATAATAAATTTACAGGAGATGTGCAAAAATATCAGTCAAAAATTATTTTTGATAAAAACGATCTACAAAATAGTAAAATTGAGGTAATTTTTGATATGAATAGCTTTAAAACTGGTAATGATATATATGATGGTACATTACCAAGTAAGGATTGGCTTAATGTTAAAAATTACCCTCAAG
>JBLHPX010000078.1:0-5054 GCA_047624545.1 Ulvibacter sp. | reverse complement strand
ATCATCAACCTATTAACATAGGAAGGGCATTTTTTGATTGAATTATTAAGGCTTTTAATAAAATATTATTTCTTCTTTTTAGTTTTTTTTCTACCTACAACTCTTTTTGTGCTATTTTTTTTCTTTTCCAAACCCTCCTTAATTACTATGACAGATCTCTCTAGACTGATATCCAAAATATCATCCTCTTTAACAGAGACATAAATAGCATCATGAAGTAAATATGGGCCAAAGGGGCCAATACTAGCTTTAATCTCAAGATTAGTTTCGGGATGAAGACCTACCGTCCTTGGTAAGGAGAGTAATTTTTCTGCAAGATTCATTTCAACTTCCTCAATATTAATATCTTTTGGAACTGCAGCTCTTTTTGGTTTGATTACCTTCTTTTTACCTGTTTTAGTAAACTTTTCCTTGTCGGACATTAAAGACTCATCCTTAACGAGTTCTATATAAAAACCATAAGGGCCTTTTTTAAGAGAAACTTTACCCCTAAACTCCTTCGAATCCCCTAATAATTTTGGCTCAAACATATTGCCAGCATTATCGATGTCAGTAGAGTCATTTTTAACGATTTGCTCATTATGTTTACATTCTGGATATTTAGAACAAGCAATAAATACACCAAATTTACCAATTTTAACGCCTAATTTACCATCATTGCATGATGGGCAGTTATTTTTTAGATTACCCTCATCATCAAAGCCAAAAATTGTCGGACCCATAGATAAGGTCAACTTATCTAAAATTTCAGTAATCGGCTTTTCAAGAACTAAATCTGTATTTTTATGAAATTTTTGCCAAAATTTATCTAAAAATTCTTGCCAATTCAACTTGCCGCTTGCAATTATATCTAGCTCATTTTCTAAGCTAGAAGTGTAATCATAAGCCACATATTGTGGAAAAAATTCTTTTAAGAAGTTAGTTACAATTCGACCTCTTTGTTCTGGAAAAAACCTCTTTTTATCTAACTTTACATAATTTCTATCCTGTAAAACAGAGATAATTGCCGAATAGGTTGAAGGTCTTCCAATTCCAAGTTCTTCCATTTTTTTAACTAAACTAGCTTCAGAATATCTTGGTGGAGGCTCGGTAAAATGTTGCTTAGGAGAAACCTTTAAGAATTTTAATTGATCATTTTCAGCTAAATTTGGTAATTTTTTACTATTCTCTTCCTCTTCTTCATCATCCTTATCTTCATTATATAATACATAGAAACCATCAAATTTTATTACCGAACCCGTAGTTTTTAACTTACCATAATCTGGGTCGGTAATAATAATTGCCGCCAATTGATCCATAACAACATCAGACATCTGACTGGCAATCATTCTTTTCCAAATCAGATTATATAATTTAAACTGATCATTATCCAAGATGTTTTCGATGTCTTTTGGTGCGTATTGTGGATTTACAGGACGAATTGCCTCATGAGCCTCCTGTGTATTTTTAGCTTTCTGTTTGTAATGAATTGGCTTTTCTGGTAAATACTTATCGCCATAATTAGATTTAATATAATCTCTAGCTTGAGAAACTGCCTCAGGATCGACATATAAACCATCAGTTCTCATGTAAGTAATTAAACCCTGAACTTCACCATTAATTGTCACGCCTTCATATAATTTTTGCGCAATTTGCATGGTTTTCTTAGTTGAAAAACCCAATTTTCGCGAAGCCTCCTGCTGTAATGATGAAGTAATAAAGGGGGGGTAAGGTTTTCTTTTGGTGCTTTTGCGGATAATTGACTCAACCTTATAATTTTTGTTTTCAAGATTCTTAGAAATCTCTAAAGCTGATTCTTCATTTTCAATAGTAAATTTTCCTAATTTTTGATCACCAACATGAGTTACACTAGCTAAAAAACTTTCTTTTTCCTTGCCTAAATCAACTTTTACATCCCAATATTCCCGAGTTTTAAATAACTCTATTTCAGTTTCACGATCACAAATAACGCGAAGAGAGACTGACTGAACACGACCAGCAGAACGGCTACCCGGCAGTTTACGCCATAAAACAGGAGATAAGGTAAATCCAAAAAGATAGTCAAGAGCTCTTCTAGCTTGCTGAGCATCAACCAAATTATTGTCAATATCACGAGGATTTTTAATAGCGGCTAAGATAGAATTTTTAGTAATTGTATTAAAAACGACTCTCTGAATTTGAGTGGTCTTTTTTAAAGCTTTTTTTTCTTTAAGAACCTCTAAAACATGCCAAGCAATGGACTCTCCTTCGCGATCAGGATCGGGAGCAAGTATTATCTTGTCACAATTTTTGGCAACTTTAACAATCTCATTGATATGCTTTTTAGCAGCATCCGCAATCTGATAATTCATAGCAAAATTTTTCTCCGGATCAACAGAGCCATTTTTACTTGGTAAGTCACGGACATGGCCAAAAGATGCTAAAACAACATAATCGGAGCCTAAATATTTAGCTATAGTCTTTGCTTTTGATGGAGATTCTACGATAAGTAAATTTGTCATAAACTAGTAATTATACTAAAATCATTAATTGTCCTTTTAGACTAAATCATATGGCTATTCTAAATTTTTTAGAGGTTCTTTAGTTTTCTGTCGATAACTTCTTCCAAAACACTCCAGCCTGAATAACCATTTATAACCTCACCATTAATTAAAAATGTTGGTGTTGATTTAATATTTATAGATTTACTGGCTTCCTGGGCCTCAGAAACTATAGATCTTTTCATATCTTCACTATCAATACAAAATTTTAACTCTTCAGCAGAAACCCCGTATACAACAGATATTTCTTCTAATTTTTTCATCAATGTTGATGAAAAAGCCCACTTTTCCTGATTTTTAAAAAGAGTTTTGATAAAATCGTGATATTTGTAGCTTTGCTTAACCTTATTATAATAACACTCAGCTGCCACAGCTCCAGCAAGAGCTGGCCCATTAAGAGGAAAGTCACGATAAATAAAAACTACATCCCCCCTATCAATATAAGGCTTTAAATTTGGAAAACCATTACTATAAAATTCAGCACAATGAGAGCATGATAGTGATGCATATTCAATAACTCTTACAGGAGCTTCTTTTTTTCCCAGGATATGATCACTATCTAAAATATTTAAAAAATGATTAGACTTCTCTATCAAGACATTGCCCGATTCCGTGCTTACCACCTCTTTTGTAGTAAGGTTCGACTCCTCTATTTCAGCACTCTCCTGCCTATTATTGATAATAAAAAAAATTATAGCGATAATCGAAATTAATATGGATAATACTATGGATATTTTGTTATTATTTTTCATAATTTTGATTAAATTTTAATGTTTTACTGAATAAAGCTCATTACATTGGTGACCATCAAGATTTCCTCAAAAACATACTTTGGTCAAAATTAATAATTTTTATCCCAAAATACTGAAGGATAAATGGTCAATTATGACGCTTGAATGGTATTACTTCTATTATTTTTATTTTTCTACACTAGATTAAATTAACTGCATATGAGCATTAATTAATCAATTACATCAATTCAATAAATTATCAGAGCGTCATTGAATGAAGAAATTTTATACTACCCTATAAATAATATATCAACTAATTTATGTCAAAATTACCAATTTCAATCTTTATAATAACAAAAAATGAAGAAGATAGAATTGCAAATGTTATTAAAAAAGCTCTTACCTTAACCGACGACATTTTAGTCATTGATTCCGGCAGTTCTGATAACACAATAAAGATAGCAGGAGATCTTGGGGTAAAAACACTATTCAACGCATGGCAAGGATATGGTCAACAAAAGATATTTGGTGAAAAAAAATGTAAAAATAAATGGATTTTAAATATTGATGCTGACGAAGAAATAACGGAAGAATTAGCTACAGAAATAAAAGAGATATTTCAAAATAACAAACATCAAAATTACATAGGGTTTAAGATAAAAATTGTTAATAAATTTTTTGGCGAAAAAAAACCAAAAAAACTTGCATATTACTATAACCAATTCAGGCTCTATAACTCAGATTACGCTGGATTTAAAAATAATTCTATCCACGATTCCGTCATCATAAAAGACGGATCTTCCGGTAAGATTGGTCAATTAAAAAATATTATAGAACATAAATCATTTAAATCCGTTTCTCACTGGATTGAAAAAATTAACTTCTACTCCGAATTGCAATCTCTAGATAGTTTTAAGAAGAATAAATATCCTACGCATTTAAAAATTATACTAACTGTCATCATATCATTCCTAAAAGCTTATTTAGTTAGAAGATATTTTATTTATGGATTTAGCGGGATCTATTATAGTGCAATTTTTAGCTTTTCACGTTTTTTAAAATTAATAAAAATTAGGGAGAAATTTAATAAACTATAAAAAATTATTTTTCATCTTGTAAATTACAGTTGTGCTATATATTATTTTTCTTATAAATGATTTTGGCAATTCTGAGTGTCATTTTCTAAATTAACTTGATATAAATATTTAATAAAAAAATAATGGAAGACGGTTTAAAATATATTGGTGTTGGTCTATGTTCAATTGCTATGCTTGGTGCAGCTATTGCTGTTGGCAATATCTTTTCTAGCTTCTTTAATGCAGTTTCTCGCAATCCATCTGCAGCCCCTAAAATTGAAAAATATGTTTATGTTGCCGTTGGCCTAGCTGAAGCAATGGGTATTTTTGCAGTATTATTGGCGTTCTTAATGCTATTTTCTAACTAAAATTATAACTATTATATGCCGCAATTTGAAACAGAGTATTTTGCGTCTCAAATATTTTGGCTGTTAATCTGTTTTGCTGTAGTTTACTTTTTATCAAAAAAGTTATTTATGCCAAAAATGTCAAAAATTATAGACGATAGGTATGATAAAATACATCAATTAAAAATTGACGCTGAAAAACTAAATAAAGACTTATTAGAAATCAATAACAATATAGAGATTATTAGGAGAGATTCTATTGCCAAATACTCTAAAATCATTTCTGAAGCTAAAATAGAATTTAGCAAAAAAAAAATAGGTTTTGTAAAGGAAAATCAGTCTCAAATATCTGTATTACAAAATAAGTCGAGCTTACTAACT
>JBLHPX010000077.1:0-5065 GCA_047624545.1 Ulvibacter sp. | reverse complement strand
ACTATTTTTAATATTTTCTTTTTTTTGCGCTAATAGAGCTTTACTTCTGTTGCTAAATGAAGCTATTTGAATTAATAAATCTCCTTTGTTGACTCGTGTTTTAGGGGTTTTTTTTGCCGTTGTCTTATTGTTTTTTTTTAAGTTTTTTTGCTCCATATTTTGACCAGTTAGTTGGTAAGTAATTGGTGTCGGCTTTCTGTTCTCACGTTGTTTTTCAGGGATCTTGCTGTGGTTACTATTCTGCTTTGAGGGTGTTGTATTTTGGTAATTTTGATTTTGATTTATTAGGTTGTTTGTCGGGTCTGGATCTTGATATTCTTTTTTTGGCGATTGTTGCTGGGTGTCGTCGTGATGTGGATAGAGTTTTTCTTGTTTTTGCGCTGCTAAATATCCAATATTTAGCTCTGGGGGGAAGGTTTTAACTTTTTTTGGTTTACCATTAGAATCAACGATTCTAATATAGGTTTGGTTTTGGTTGTTTGGATTAGAGTAGTTGCAAGAAAAGGTGGCTATAATGATTGTAAATAAAAATATTTTTTTTATCATAAATTAGATATATTAAGAAATTATGCAGATTTTAGTTGCCAAAATTACATCTCCTCATGGTATAAGGGGTGAGGTCAAGTTAGTTAGTTATTTGGAAGATTCTTACGATTTGGAAAAATATAACTCAATTTTTACAAAAGATAGCAAGAATTATAAATTAAGATTAATTAGGAATATAAAGCAAAATATTTATATAGCAAAAATTAATAATATTAATACTCGCAATCAGGCTGAAGAAATTAGAAATCTTGATCTTTTTATTAATAAAGAGGAGTTAAAAAACTTATCAGACGATCAGTTTTATTATCATGACCTGACTGGTTTGAAAGTTAGAGATGTTTCTGACAAAGAAATAGGTACCGTTGTAAATGTCATGAATTTTGGTGCTGGAGATTTGTTTGAAGTTAGTTTTACTGATGACAATTATAGCAAGCAACTGAATATTTTTCCGTTTAATAGTGACATAGTGAGAGAGGTCAATCTGGAGGGTGGTTATGTCACAATTAATAAAATGGATCTCTTATGAAAGATTTGACTGAAATTACGGAGGAGGAGTTTGGTATAATATTGGATTTAAAATATTTTACTAAAGACAACGTCACGAATGATTTAATTTATGATAAGTGCTATAATTTTTTACACATAGAGGCTGTAAATAAATTACGTGAATCAATAAGATTAGCTAAAGAAAGTGGTTATAAATTAAAAATTTTTGATACTTATAGACCGGTAAAATACCAACAATATATTTATGATAAGTTTCCTGGAGACTATGTTTCAAATCCAGAAACCGGATCCATTCCTCATTGTCGTGGAGTTGCTGTTGATTTAACTCTGGTTAATAGTGATGGTAATGAAATAAGTATGGGCACCAAATTTGATGATTTTAGCAGCAAGGCCCACCACGGATCAAGAGATGTTTCGATTTTAGAGCAAAAGAATCGCTCAATATTGCTGTCTATTATGCTGTCTTCTGGCTGGGATTTTTATCGTAATGAGTGGTGGCATTATCAGCTATTTAACGTTAAGAGTTATGATCCTATATAAAAAATAAAATTAATTATGATTAAAACTGCAATTTTTCCAGTAGGTGGTTTTGGAACCAGATTCTTGCCAGCAACAAAATCCATGCCTAAAGAAATGATGCCCGTTGCCAATAAACCAATAATTCAGTACGCTTTTGAGGAGGCGAAGGCAGCTGGAATTGAGAGGTTTATTTTTATCACCGGTCGTAATAAAAATATTATTAATAATCACTTTGACAAATCGTACGAATTGGAAGATAATCTTGATCAAAAGAGGAAGGGTCACGAACTGAAATCTGTATCTGAGTGGTTGCCGTCTGAGCCTGGTAAAATTTCTTTTATTCGACAAGGTAGCCCTCTCGGGCTTGGTCATTCTATCTGGTGTGCTAGAAATTTTGTTAAGAATGAGCCTTTCGTAGTAATTTTAGCTGACGAGATGATTTATGAAAAAAGTCCGGGTAATTTTTTAAAAGATATGATCGATTTATATCAAAAGAAGAAAGAAAGATGTAATGTTATTTCGGTTGCTAAGGTTTTAAAGTCTAACACTGATAAATATGGCATTATTTCTTATCAGGATGACAAAATTATTGATATGGTTGAAAAGCCAGAGATCGATAAGGCACCGTCAAATCTTGCAATTAGTGGTCGTTATATTTTGCAGCCAGAAATTTTTAATTACTTAGAAAAGAAGAAAATTGGCGCAGGTAATGAAATTCAGCTAACCGACGCTATGAAGGAGGTGTCTAAAGAATTACCATTTTATTACAAGGAATATCAAGGAGAAAGATTTGATTGTGGGAATGTTGTTGGCTATATTGAGGCCAACCTTGCTTTTGCCATGAAAGACCCAGAACTAAAAAAGAACATATTACCAATAATCAAAAAATATTCTTAATATTTTATAGTTTTAGGTCAAAAATGGGAATAGAGTTGAGGCTCTATTTTTTGCCCATTCTCTTTCTTTCGTTAGTAGTGAGATATAGCTTCCTAAGTCTCAGAGATTTTGGGGTTACCTCAACCAACTCATCATCATTAATGTAGGTAATCATATCTTCCAAGGTAAGTTTTTTTGGTGGCGTTAGTCTAATTGCTTCATCAGTACCACTAGCCCTAACATTAGTTAATTGCTTACCTTTGATAATATTTACCTCTAAATCGTTACTTTTTGCATTTTGACCAATTACCATGCCAGCATAAACCTTGTCGCCAGCGCCAATAAACATTATGCCACGATCTTGTAAGTTAAATATTGAATAACCGGTTGCATTGCCAGAATCATTGGAAATTAATGAGCCATTTCTTTTAAAGGACAGAGCCCCTTTGTAAGGTTGGTAAGAATCAAAAATACGATTCATAATTCCAGTTCCTTTGGTATCAGTTAAGAATTCTCCTTGATAACCGATTAAGCCACGAGAGGGAACTTTAAAGGTGATTCTAGTTTTACCTCCTCCAGATGGCCTCATATCTGTCATTTCGCCTTTTCTAGATGCAATTTTTTCAACTACTGAACCACTAAATTCTTCATCAACATCAACCACCAATTCCTCAATCGGCTCTTGTTTTTTGCCGTTCTCATCCTCTCTAAACAAGACTCTTGGTCTTGATACGGACAGTTCAAAACCCTCTCTTCTCATGCTTTCAATTAAGACGCCTAATTGTAACTCACCTCTGCCACCAACTTCGAAACCGTCATTTGAAGAACCTTCTTTGATAGTAATTGCTACGTTAGACTCGGCTTCTGCAAATAAACGGTCACGAATTGCGCGAGACGTTACTTTTTCACCCTCCATGCCAGCAAGAGGCGAGGAATTAACTAAGATCGAAATTGCCATTGTTGGCGGGTCAATTTTTGTTGACTTGATTGGCTCACTAACAGTTCCGTCGCATAAAGTGTCGGAAACTGAAGCCTTTTCGAGGCCAGAAATTTTTACAATGTCACCTGCTTTAGCCTCTTCTACGGCAACAGGGTCAACACCTCTAAAAATTTGTAATTTAGTAATTCTGCCTTGGTCGATCACTTTTCCGTCAAGATCTATAGCTTTAAAATTCATGCCATTTTTAGCGATGCCACTATAAATTCTACCGGTTAAAGTTCTTCCAAAAAATGGATTTGACTCAATTAGAGTTGCAAGCATAGAAAACGGCGCTTTATCATCAAATTTTGGAGGGTTAACATGCTCTAAAATTAAATCAAAAAGTGGAGTAAGATCCGTTCTTTCGTCGGTTTCTAAGTCTTTAACACACCAGCCATCGCGACATGCCGCATACAAGACAGGAAAATCTAATTGATCTTCATTGGCATCAAGAGAAACAAATAGGTCAAAAATTTCATCTAAAACTGCATCTGGACGAGAGTCGCTCCTATCGATTTTATTAATAATAACCATTGGCTTGAGGCCAAGATTTAGAGCTTTTGATAAAACAAATTTTGTTTGCGGCATAGGACCTTCGGCGGCATCAACCAGAAGGACTACAGAGTCAGCCATATTTAAGATTCTCTCTACCTCGCCACCAAAATCGGCATGACCTGGGGTGTCAATGATGTTAATTTTGTCATTTTTCCAATTAATAGCTGTGCATTTGGCTAGAATAGTGATCCCCCTTTCTTTTTCTAAATCGTTGCTATCCATCACTCTTTCCTCCACTTTTCTATTTTCATGGAAAGTGCCGCTTTGACCAAGCATTTCATCAATTAAAGTGGTTTTGCCATGATCTACATGGGCAATAATTGCTATATTTCTAAACATCAGTAAATATTAATTAAAATTGAATAAGAGAATATAGGAGAACATATTTAATAATTCAAAGGATTTTATTGCTTGGATTGTTTAAATCTGGCAATATGATAATACCAAGGCCCACCTTAAACTAAAGACATCATTAGGGGCTGGGAATTTACATTACACCCTATTAACACAGGACGGATATTTTTTAATAATTTATGAATAAAAATATTTTGAAAAAAACTGCTTTAAAGATGGAGAATGCTATTGTTGCCAGATCATTTGCAAAAATTAATCTTTTTTTAGAAATTACTGGTAAAAATTCTAAAAATTATCATTTAATTGATAGTTTGATGGCATTTATTGATATTTTTGACATAATCTCGGTAGAGAAATCTAGTAAATTAGAATTAGAAATTACTGGAGAGCAAAATTTAAAATTTTTAGGTAACAAGGGGGATAATATTCTAATTAAGACCACAAATCTATTCGCCAAAAAATATAATTTTACTCCAAATATTAATATTAAATTAGAAAAAAATATTCCAATAGCAGCTGGCTTGGGTGGCGGATCAGCAAATGCCGCAACTTTGATTGAAATTTTAATAAAATTGTATGATTTAAAAATTTCCAAAGAAGAGTTGGAGAAAATTGCTCTTGAAATTGGGTCTGATGTCCCGTTTTGCTTACATAAGAAGATAGCTTTAGTTTCTGGAGTCGGAGAGATAATTAGGAGTATAAGTATTGATAAGAAAAATCTTTATTTAT
>JBLHPX010000076.1:0-5126 GCA_047624545.1 Ulvibacter sp. | reverse complement strand
CTCTTTGTTTGACATAGTTTTCTATTAAGTATCTTGCAACCATGTCATTTATTGATATTACTTCTGCATCATATGATTTTCTTAGACTTTTAATTGATGGGTAATATTTTGTGGTATCTTTAGCGCTTATTAATATCGGTAAGGGTTGTTTTATCGGCAGTAATTTTGTTATTTCAAAGGTTAATATGTATAATATCAAGCTGGCAAATAATAATAATATTATTAAAGATGTCCTTTGGCACCTTATTGTAACATAGCGGGAGAGATAATATTCTAACGAGTCTTTAAAATATAAATTTTTGTCAACCATGGTAGCGACATAGTCATTATATATATTTTTTTGTTCTTGGTTGAAATCATTATTATTCATATCTTTTTTTAGACATTATATCATGACATTTATTTAGAGTTTCTTCGAAAAAAGAGCGAAATACAATAGATGTACCGCCAGCAAATGGATAACTACCAATTGCCACATCCGGAAATTCATGTTGTAACTTAGAAAGGTCTTTAGCAATAAAACCCTCTGTAATGTTAAGTTTTAATTCTTTAGATAAAATTTTATCACCAAAATCTAAAAATTCCAAGGAAGAGTTAAACATAGATCTCATTATTTCTGGAACCCCAGCCATAACAATAATATTTTCTACCATAAATCCAGGAGCGGAAGTTATTGAGTTATTTAATAATATTGCTTTTGATGGTAATGCTGCCATTTTTAATCTAGCTTCATTGACATTATTTTGGCCATAATAATCAATTAAGATCTGTTTGGCTTCTTGGTTTAATATAACTTTATCATTTAAGGCTTTGGCAACTGATTCCGCTGTTATGTCGTCATGGGTTGGGCCAATACCACCTGTTGTAAAAATATAATTATATTTATCTTTAAGATCTTGGATAGCTTTGATAATTTCTACCTCATCATCAGGAATAACCCTAACTTCCTTCAGATTGATTCCAACATTTGCTAGATTCTTTGCTAGGAAATTAAGATTTTCATCTTTTGTTCTGCCGGATAAAATTTCATCCCCTATCATAATGTAAGCAGATGTAATTATTTTAGTCATATTAATATAAAATTTATTGCTATATATTGATTATTCTTGGCTCTTCAAAAACTCCAAAGATCCCTTAGTAGGGAAAACTTTAATCATCAAACATATTTTTAATTTTTTCAACAACCCTTCTGCCCTAACTTTCACTTTCTGCACTTAACCTGGCTTTAATATCTTCTTTCGCGTTTTTACTGTCCTCTAAAAGAGATTTTTTTATTTTCTCTTCATCAAGATCGTTATTCCACTGTAATTATTTTGACTACTTCATTATCAAAGTAAGAAACTAGAGAGTTACTAGTTCTAAAATCAATACCAATTGCTTTTTAGGGTTACTATTTTTCACCTCTTCCGTTGGATCTGTTATTTGCGATACCACTGTTTTTAAGGTTTTTCAAGTTTTTTACGAGAGATTTTAATGTTAATGATCTCAACAATTAATGCAAAAAATAATGAAAAATATAAATAATTTTTATTTACATGCAGAGACAGACCATCCAACACTAATATTGCGCCGATCATGAATATAAAAGCTAATGCTAGAATTTTTAAACTTGGATATTTATCGATAAAATGCGATATCTTTTCTGATAAAAATAACATAGCAGCCATAGATAAGATCACCGCTATAATTATAATCCATATTTTATAAGTGATACCAATTGCGGTAATAATTGAATCGAGGGAAAATACGATATCAATTATCATGATCTGAGAGATCGCAGCTGTCATTGTTGTTTTTATCTTAAATTCAACTTCTTTTTTTTTGGTCTTTTTAAGATCTAACATGATTTCGGAAAAAGAAGTATAGACCAAAAATAACCCCCCGAAAAATAAGATTAAATTTTTATAGGAAAAATCAATCTCAAATAATGTAAATGCTGGTTTTGTAAGTGATATAACCCACCCTATGGCAAAAAGCATAATGCAACGCATTATTAAGGCTAAAGAAATACCAAAATATCTTGCTTTTTTGCGTAATTTAGCGGGTAATTTTTGAACTGCAATGGAGATAAATATTATGTTATCAATCCCAAGGATAATTTCTAAAAAGGTTAATGTTAATAAAATTAGCAATGTTTCAAATCCAAATATTTCCATTGAGTTGCGCTATATTTTATTTAAACGTTCCGATTACAAGATTATCTTTCTAAAGTAGATAGATTTTTATTTGTTCATCTTTAAATTAATCATATCATGATTATTTTCGATAATATCTGCAAGCTCTAATTGAATCAAGATAATATTCGTAATATTAACTGGAATTTGACTGATTAATAAAAGATCTTCAAATGCTACAGGACTATGACTTAAATTTATTAATATTTCTTTTCTAGCAGAGTTTAATTCATTTTCTGTTGGTATTTTTGGCTCAAATCCTTCAAAATCTTTATCTTCGCTGTCGCAGAATTTTAAATTTTTTCCCCTATTTATTAAATCACCAACTTCATTCATAACATCCTCTACATTTTCAATTAACTTGGCACCTTCTTTAATTAAACGATTGGCACCTTGGCACCTTGGGTCAAATGGCGATCCTGGGACCGCTAAAATTTCTCGATTTTGCTCTATTGCACATCTTGCTGTAATTAAGGTGCCAGACCTAAGACTTGCCTCGACAACAATTAAAGCAAAAGAAAGACCTGATATTATTCTATTTCTTTTTGGAAAATTAATAGCTTTTGGTGCAGATCCAACGGGATTTTCTGAAATTATTAATCCATTTTTTAAAATTTTTTGATATAATTCTTTATTTTCTGCTGGATAAATATTGTCAACACCTCCACCAAGAACTGCTATAGTACCTTTTTCAAGAGCTCCCTCATGGGCATAAGCGTCAACTCCCCTAGCCATGCCTGACCCAATTATTATGTCGTGCTTTCCAAGATCGTAAGAAATTTTATGAGCAAATTTTTTACCATTAAAAGATGCATTCCTTGGTCCGACAACGGAAATAATATTTTTATTAAAAAGATTAATATCTCCTCTACAAGTTAAGATTGGAGGTGGATCGTAGATTTCTTTGAGTAGTTTCGGGTAAGATTCATTGCAAAAATATATAATTTTTGCTCCAATTTTTTTTGTTTTTGCAATCTCTTCTTCGGCAAGACTTTTATCAAAAGCTTTGATTGGCTTTCTAGCGCCACCCTGTCTGGAAAAGTCTGAAATATTCTCCAAGGCTAATGCTGACGAACTAAAAATACTTAATATTTTAAAAAATGTCTTAGGTCCTACATTTGTACTCCTAATTAGTCTTAACCAGTTTACCTGCTCTTCTTCGCTTAATTCTGTGGTTTTGTTATAATTCATTATAGTGGTATTAAATGGATTTCAATCGTAAGTTCCATTATTTTGAATAGGAAAAATTGATTTTACAAGTTCTATTATTTTTTATCTTAAATTATGATCTTTTACGCGATTAAAATGTTTTACAACTAGCTCAACCACTTCTTGGTTTTTTGTCCCCTCTATTTTTATCATTTTTAGAAAAAATACTTCTTCTATGTAGGTTTTTTTTCTTCGATCATTTTTGTGGTATCTTAGGTCATGCCAATTATTCAATTTAACTGCACACTTAACTGTAGTATTTCCTTTTTATTTTTAGTCTAAAAAATGATTACTTTAGATTTTTCAGAGGTTTTTTAGTCTAATAATATTTCCTTCCTCAGAACTTCTACTTTTAAAAATTTTATATTTATATTTAATCAGTTCTTTTTTTGTATTTTCCAACTCTTTGTCTAAATTTTTTCCTTTTAAAAGTAAGTAATTGCCATTATTTGATAATAAGTTATTGGAAATATTTAATAATTTATCTAGTGGAGCAAAAGCTCTGGAGACTATAATATCAAACTTTAAATTCTTAATATCCTGAATATTTTTTTCTAAAATATTTATTTTATTTGCTGATATTTTACTAGCTTCTCTTAAAAATTGACATTTGCGCGGTGATTTTTCTATTAGATAGATATTCTTAACTCCTAAGATTGATAAAACAATTCCTGGAAACCCAGCTCCAGTCCCAAAATCTGCCATTATTAAGTTTTTATCTGAAATAAATTCTAGTAATTGAGCGGAGTCAAGAATGTGTCGCATCCATATATCTTTAGTGGTAGAAGATCCAATTAAATTAAGTTTTTGATTGTAATCTAATAAAATAGATATGAATTTTTCTAAATTATTAATTTGGCTTTCAGTAATGTTATGAAACTTGGAAATTTCAGTAATTACATCATTTTTTTGCATTTTTTTGGTATTTTTTAGGTTTTTTGTTTATTTTTATAAATATTTCTTTTAATTTTTGCAAAATAAATTATACCAATTACCATTTAAAAAAGGTAGCTGATATATATTTTTAAATCCATAAATACTAAAATGAAGATTTCCAATAAAGTTAAAAAAATACTTTCTTATTATGAAAGCGATTGTGCAGGAACAAAAGCTAATCTAGCCAGAATCTTGTCTAATGGTAAATTAGGTGGCACAGGTAAGTTAGTTATTTTACCGGTTGATCAAGGTTTTGAACATGGTCCAGCAAGATCATTTGCTGTTAATCCGGACGCTTATGATCCACATTATCATTTTCAATTAGCAATCGATGCTGGACTTAGTGCTTATGCAGCACCTCTTGGAATGATTGAAGCTGGGGCTGATACATTTGCTGGACAAATTCCATTAATTTTAAAGGTAAATAATTCAAATTCTTTATTTAATTCTGGTTCAGCTCCCTATCAGGCTATTACAGGCTCGGTTTCTGAGGCAGTTCGTCTCGGTTGCAGTGCTATTGGATTTACAATTTATCCTGGTAGTGACGCTTCGGTTGAAATGTTTGAAGAAATTAAAGAATTAGCGGAAGAGGCTAAAGATTGCGGCTTAGCTGTTGTCATTTGGTCTTACCCAAGAGGTGGTAATATTTCTAAAATTGGAGAAACTGCGGTTGATATTTGCGCTTATGCTGCTCACATGGCAGCACTTCTTGGCGCTCATATTATTAAGGTTAAGCCACCAACGGCAGCTTTAGAAAATCTAGATGCAATTAAGGTATATGATGCGGTAAAAATTCCAGTCAAAACT
>JBLHPX010000075.1:0-5156 GCA_047624545.1 Ulvibacter sp. | reverse complement strand
CTTCCTATAATTTCTCCCTCAAATTCTGTGTCATCTGCTAAACAGTTGGAAAGCTGTTCCCAAGTTTTAAGTCTTTGACCTTTTTGGTAACTAACAACTAACTCACCTTTTCTATCTTCAATTTTTTCTAGATATAGATCTATTACATCGCCCTCTTCAAAATCTTCTTGAAATTCATTTTTAGGAAGATACCCAACAGATTTTGCTCCGACATCCACAACTACGTTTTTATCAGTAATTTCGATGATTACAGCTTTTACGATCGTACCTTCTACTAACTTTTGACTGTCTTTTTTGTATTCACCAAAAAGTTCTGCAAAATTTTCGTCTATAATAAAGTTTTCTTGTATTTCTTGTATTTCTTCAGTCATTGCTTGAGTTTGTTCTAATATTTGCCTTTTAAGGAATTTTTGACCTTCAAATATTTATCATCAAAATTAATTGACAATTTGTTAAAATTTGTATATTTATGCCCATGCATCCTCAGATTATTTGCAAAAGAAACAAATCTTAAAAGAGGAATTAAATTGTATTGAGGATATTTTTACAAATCAAGAATATTGTGATTTTGTCTAGAGTGTGGTTGTTTGGAAGAGAGGATTTATGAGTTTTGGGTTGTTTATTTAGCCATTTTACGATAACCCCCACCAAAATCAGAGATTTTGGGGAGTTGTGAGCACGGCAAAATTAGAGATTACAATAGAGTTAGTTTGTTGATAGACTCGATTGCTAAGTCTAGTTTAGGCTTTTTCTTGTGATTAATAAATAAAACCCTTTCTCCATCTAGTTTTATCTTGCCTTTACTGGCAAAAACCATCTTTAGGAGTGAATCAACATCTGCAAATTTATTATTTTTAAATTCAATTAAAATATCGCCATTTCTGGATTCTATTTTGGTGATACTAATCTCTTTTGCTAAAATTTTAAGATGAGAAATTTCTAATAAATTATTCACTTCTTCTGGAATTTTTCCAAATCTGTCGGTTAATTCCATTTCCATTTCTTGCTTTTCCTCCATTATTGTGATATTACCAATTCTTTTATAAAGACTCATTCTAAGATCGATGTCGCTAATGTATTTTTCAGGAATTAAAAGCGACAAGCCTAATTTAATTTTAACTTGATAAGTATCTAAAGTTTTTATCTCTTCATTGGAAATATTTTCAACTTCCTCCTTAAGCATTGATTGATATAGCTCAATACCGGTGTCCCTAATATGACCAGATTGCTCATCACCAACTATATTTCCCGCACCCCTAATATCCATATCATGAGAGGCAATAGAAAATCCTGCCCCTAAGGAATCGATATTTTGCATAACTTCTAATTTTTTAACTGAATTTTTGGTTAATTTTCTGCCAGCACTGCTCATGAGATAGGAATATGCCCTAATTTTTCCACGCCCCACTCTGCCACGAAGTTGGTAAAGCTGCGCTAAACCAAAATTTTCCGCCTTATAAATAATAATTGTATTAGTGCCAGCAATATCAATACCAGACTCAATAATTGTGGTTGATAGTAAGATATCAAACTTATTATCATAAAAATCATTCATGATCTCATCTAACTCATCTGGCTTCATTTGACCATGAGCTGATCTGATTTTAATTTCTGGAACCAAATCCTTTAAATGTTTTTCAATTTGTCTTAGATCGGAAATTCTTGGCACCACAAAAAAACTTTTACCACCCCTCTGATATTCTCGCATTAAAGCCTCTTTAGTAATTACTGAATCGTATGGCATAACAAAATTACGAATTGCCATTCTGTCAATTGGTGGCGTGGCAATTATACTCATTTCCTTAATACCAGAAAGAGACATTTGCATGGTTCGTGGGATTGGGGTTGCTGAAAGACTTAAAATATGAATTTCATTTTTAAATTCTTTAATTCTTTCCTTTTGTGAAACACCGAAATGCTGTTCTTCATCAAGAATTACTAAACCCAAATTTTTAAATTTAGTATTTTTGGCTAAGATTGCGTGCGTACCAATGACAATGTTAACGCTACCATCCTCCATTCCAGCTCTTACTTCGCGGTTTTTAGCGGCTGTATTCATTCGATAAAGGCTGGCGATCTTAAATTTACTGTTAGAGAATCGGCTCAAGAAATTATTGTAATGCTGGCGACAGAGTAAGGTTGTTGGAGTAATTATTGTTACTTGATAACCACTTGACGCAGCAATAAAGGCTGCTCTCATAGCGACTTCAGTCTTGCCAAAGCCGACATCGCCACAAATTAAGCGATCCATGGGGCAACCTTTAATTAAGTCCTCCTCAATTTCTTCAACTGCCTTTAATTGATCAATCGTCTCAATAAACGGAAAATCATTTTTAAATTCATCATAAAAACCAGATTCTACATCCATAATTGGCGCTGTCTGCATTTTTCTTTTAGCTGCTAGATTAATTAATTTTGCAGCAATAATTTTAATTTTTTCTTTTGCTTTTTTGCAACGATTTTTCCAATTAGCACCACCCAAAATATCCAACTCAATTAGGGAGTTTTCAGAAGAATATTTAGTAATTAGGTCAATATCTTCAACTGGAACGAAGAGGTTGTCATTGTTTTTGTAAGTAATTTTTAGGAAATCATTTTGATTGCGACCAATTTTCATGGTTTCCAAACCTTCAAAACGGCCAATTCCATGCTGTATATGAACTACTAAATCCTTCTGTTTTAAAGCAAAACCTTCTTCTAAAATTCTTTTACTTAATCTTTGCTTGTTTTTTCTTTTAATTTTTTCTCCCAAAAGGACATTTTCACTAATTATAGCTAAGTCAGAACTATAAAAACCACTTCTTTGGTCAAAAATTGCAATTCCGATTTCATTTTTTTTCAAATTCTTAATCTCAGAAAATTGATTAACTTCCTTAATTAAAAAATCATTTTGATGGAGTATTTTACCAATTACCGACCTAGAGCCTTCGCTTCTGGTGTTGATTATAATTTTTTTGCCAATTAGCTCTTTCCGCAAAAACTCTGAAAATAACTCGAAGACATATTTTTTATTACTTTTACTGGCTTCTAAAAAGTTTGGAATCGACTTAATACCAAGATCAATACTTCTTTCATTTAAGTTCGAATTACTAAAATTATGAAACTTACAAACTAAAAAATTTTCTATGCTTTTTTTAAACTCCTCCTCATTAATATATAATTTGTCTGGTAATAACGGATTGTAAATATTGACATTTTTACGAGACTCATCAATTGTATCAATTCTAGATTGGTAATATTCTTCTATTTGACGACTTCTGGCTGTAATTTCTGTAAAAATTTTATCTTCCAGGCAAATAAAACTATCTTTTGGATCCAAATAAGAGAATAAACTTTCTAAATTAGATTCATAAAAAAGTGGTAGAAAATTTTCCATACCAACATATTCTCTTGCCTCAACTACATGATCATATAATTGGTCAGAATCAGGATAGCCAAATAATTTCTGATAGTTTTTTTTAAAATTGTTAATTGATTGTTCATTTAAGATAATTTCACTTGCTGGAAAGAAATTAACTTTTTTAATGGAGTTGGAGGTGATCTGTGTAATTGGGTCAAAAATTCGAATTTCATCAATTTCATTACCAAAAAAATCAAAACGATAACCAATTAAATCATCGCTTCTTTGTAATTTGCTATAAATTACTACGTCAATAATATTGCCACGAACCGCGAATTCCCCAATGTCATTAGCTGTGCCCATTCTTTTATAGCCATTATTATCTAAAAATTTGACCATTTTGTCGGTAGGGACAGAGTCTCCTTTTTTAATTTCAAATCCAAGGTCAATAATTTGATCCTTAGGGGTAATTTTTTGTAAAACAGAGTTAACGGTGGTAATAATTAGAGTTTTTTGATCTCGATTTTGGGAAATTTCAATTAAAGTTTTAATTCTAGTTGCAATGATGGAGTTTTTAGGTGAAGCGCGATCGTAAGGAAGTGAATCCCAAGCCGGAAAGGTTAAAACTTTAACTTCTGGTGCAAAAAATTCTATTTGAGATTTAAGCTCTTCTAGTCTTTTGTCACACTCGGTAACATGTAGAAAATATTTTTTATTAGAATTTTTAATGAATTCTGCCAAGGAAAACCCAATGGCGTCGTCATTTAATTTAATAATTGAGTTATTTTCTTTAATTTGCTTTAATTGTAATTGATAATTTATCATCTATATCTAGAAATTTGTAAATCTTAATATTATAGTTAAGATTTTAGATAATCAGTAATTTTTTATCAAAATCCCTCAATGAATTAATTTCTCTCTTAGGGATTGTATAAAAATAACTACTATCTTTTATCAAAATTTTATTTTTAATCGATCTTAAGACCTTGATAGCTTCAAAGTTAAAAATAAAATAATAAATTTAAGTGGCAGTTATTTTTACACAATTCCTTAGTGGGACTTATATAGCTAATCCAAATGATCAAAATCTTACTCTTAACAATAATCATTCTTTTTTTATCCTGCAGACAAAATAATCAGGAATTTAGAATGGAAGGGGATTTAAAAAATCAATCTGAAATTAATTTTATTAAAAATAATTGTCAAAAGTACAATAGTCACAATAAATTACCTATCTGCATAAGACAATCAAAGGCTTCATTTCATTGTTTAAGTGCGGTTGATCAATATCTAGAAATGATAAATCTACAAGGTAAAATAGAGTGTAGAAAAGAGGCTAATCGGCAATTTCCTTATACAGCACAGTATCAGCAGGAAGAAAGTGAGGATTTTGAGCTAAAAGAGGAGGATTTTGAGATAATACAGGAGAATATAGATTATTTTTTAGCTACTGATAAAATATATATTCATCGCTACGACAAGAACAAAAAAAAAGAAGACACATCCAAAAGGATTGACAACACCTACAAAAATCGTTTCGATACTTACTATTCAAGGAGTCAATTTATAGAAAAATGTCAACAAAATTTTGACGATAGGGAGGATATATTTAAAAAAAGATACATAAAAGAGTGTAACTCTGTGATTGATTTATTCAAATCCAAATAGACAAAAAACCTTGTAGAATATGGATAAATTACGTCGGAAATTAATAATGTTTAGACTAAGAATACCTAAAAAATATGATCATTCTAAGTTCTTCGCGAGTCTTTGTGTTGCAATACAAATTTTAACAAAATAATTTTTGAGTTGATTT
>JBLHPX010000074.1:0-5215 GCA_047624545.1 Ulvibacter sp. | reverse complement strand
CTTTTCCAAATTTTGCTCATTTCCAAAATAGATTTCAACTTTTTTTTGGTGGCAAAATGCCAGTGAGGGAGTCTATTCCTCATGAGTGGCACAATACACCGAATATTCACTTTTGTACCATTAAGGACTTTAAAAACCTTTGTAATAAAATGAATATTGCTATTGAAAACAAAACTTACCTTAATCGTAAGAATAACATAATTTACAGTATGATAAAGAGATATTTTGCTAATTTTTTTGCTGAATATGGTATTTTCTTAATCACTAAAGATTTAGCCCCGCAAAATTGTAGTGAAATTAAGGTTGAAAGTAAGAAAATTGTAACAAGGTTTGGGCTGTCTCCATCCTTCATGGCAAAAGATAATTTATAATCGATGGAAATCACTGACATAATCAAAGAAATAGAGGAGTATTTTAAAGTGATTACCAATTTTTTTGACCTAGGTGAGGCAAAAAAAGATCTCAAGGAGTTAGAAAAAATAACTTTAGAAGAGAATTTTTGGAACAAAGAGGATGCTAATAAAATTATGAAGAAAAAGACTGAAATTTCTGATAAGGTTTCTGATTTTGAAGGGTTAAAACAAGAATTTTCTGATAATAAAGAGCTCTTTGATATGTCTCAGGAGGAAAATGATTCCGAATCATTAAAGGAGGTAGAGAAATCTTTGATAGAATTGTCTTCTAAACTTTCAAAATTAAAAATTGAATATTTATTTAGTGGTGAAAATGACTCAAGCGACTGTTTCTTGGAAATAAATACAGGAGTTGGTGGAAATGATGCGGCGGATTTTTCTGAAATGCTACTTAGAATGTATCTTAGATGGGCAGAGTCGCATAATTTTAAAGCCAATATTGTCAGCTATTTAGATGGGGAGGAGGCTGGAATAAAATCAGCTTGCATAAAAATCTCTGGTAAAAATGCTTTTGGTTGGTGTCGTGCTGAGGCTGGAGTTCATCGTTTAGTTAGAATTTCACCTTTTAATTCTGTTGGTAAGAGGCAAACTAGCTTTTCTTCTGTCTGGGTTTATCCGGTTGCTGATGAAAAAATTGAAATTGAAATTGATGACAAGGATCTTCGAATAGACACTTATCGTGCTAGTGGTGCCGGTGGTCAACATGTTAACAAAACAGATTCAGCAGTTAGGATTACTCATTTACCAACGAATATTGTAGTGCAATGTCAAAATGATCGTTCACAATTGAAAAATAGAGCGGAAGCGATGAAAATGCTTAAATCTCGCCTTTTTGAACTTGAAATGCGTAAAAAACAAGAAGAGAAGGATAGGGTCAATAGCGGCAAAACTGATAATGGTTGGGGACATCAAATTCGTTCTTATGTTATGCACCCATATCAAATGGTTAAGGATATTAGGACTGGCTATGAAATTAAAAATTATCAAAGAGTTTTAGATGGTGAGTTGGATGGTTTTATTGAAGCGTTTTTATTGTTACCGTAGAAAGGAGTGCAGATGCATCAAGGTTACAGCGCTCAAATAGAAATTAGAATTATTCATCTATTTTAGAAGAAGTTAAAACAATATTAGTGGATCCTTTTAGTGCAGAAGGTGGTTCACAGGTTCGTGGGTCCGACAGGTGAATAGGGTGCCCAACCTAATCTTAGAAATAATATGCTCCTAGGAGCATATTATTTTTAAATTAACAAATTTAATGAAAAACTTACATCTTTACATCCACTATCCATTTTGTCTGTCAAAATGTCCATATTGCGACTTTAATTCTCATACTAAAAATGAAATTGAAGAGGATAATTTTTTGAATGCTTATTTAGCTGAAATGGAGTTTTTTGCTAAAAAAATTGGCGAAAGAAAAATAAAAACCATATTTTTTGGCGGTGGCACACCTTCCCTGATGAGTCCTTATTTTTTAGAAAAAATAATGATTAAAATTAATGATTTATGGCAAATTGATGAAAATTGCGAAATAACTTTAGAGGCTAACCCAACATCTTTTGAGGCAAACAAATTTCAAGATTTTAAAAGAATAGGGATTAATCGTATTTCGCTTGGAATTCAATCTTTAAATGATAAGGATTTAAAATTTTTAGGACGAAATCATGGTGCTTCTGAGGCGATGAAAACCATAGAAATTACTGCCAAAATTTTTAACAACTTCTCCTTTGATTTAATTTATTGTAGACCAGAACAAAAAATAGAAGATTGGAAAATCGAGCTTCAAAGAGCATTAGATTTTCAAACAAAACATCTCTCTTTGTATCAGTTAACCATTGAAAAAGGCACAAAATTTTACAAAAAACATCAAGATGGTGATTTTATTATGCCGAAGGATGATCTTTCAGCTCAATTTTATGAAAAAACAGATGAGATCATGAAAAAAAATGATTTTATTGATTATGAAATTTCAAACTATGCTAAAAAAGGATATCAATCACGCCATAATTTATCTTATTGGACATCCAAAGAATATTTAGGAATTGGTGCAGGTGCTCATAGTAGGGTAAATTTTGATAATTCTCGAAATGCCATACAGATGCTTTCCTTACCAGAAAAATGGTTGGAAAAGGTAGAAAAAACAGGTTCTGGAATACAAAAACAGGAAAAAATTACCAAAAAAGAATTCCTTGAAGAATTTTTATTGATGGGGTTAAGGCTTAAGGGAGGCATTGGGAATGATGATTTTTTAGAAAATTTTGACAAAAATATTAAAGATTTAATAAAAATTGATAAATTGAAGCATCTGACCGCAGGAAACTTCTTGCTTTGCGATGAAAATCAGATTAAAATTACCAAAAAGGGTAAGTTACTTACTAATAGGATAATTTTTGAAATTCTTGAAAATTTAAATTAATGATTTTAGAAAATGGCAAAATCTGCCTCATGGACCTAACTTTTAAGCAGTTAGTAGATGAAATGGTTAGGTTTGGTGAAAAAAAATTTAGGGCAGGGCAAATTTGGAATTGGCTTTATGTTAAGGGTGTAAAAACTTTTGGTGAGATGTTTAATATTTCTAAGGAAGTTCAGAAGAAATTGGAGGCATCTTACGATATTTCACGCTTAAAAAACTCTTCTGACAATCTTTCGAAAGATGGAACTCGTAAATGGCTGGTAAAACTTCATGATAATCGTGAAATTGAAATGGTTTTCATACCAGAAAAAGATCGTGGTACCTTGTGTATATCTTCTCAAGTCGGTTGCATTCTAACCTGTAAATTTTGCCATACCGGTACTCAAAAATTTGCTAGAAATTTAACGATTGGAGAAATTGTTGGGCAATATTTATTAGCGAAGGATCTGCTAGATGATTGGTCAATTAATGATAATAAAAAATCAAGAAATATCACTTCGATTGTTTATATGGGAATGGGTGAGCCATTTTTTAATTATGATAATGTTAAGGACTCAGTTGACATCCTCAACTTTAAATCTGGATTAAACTTTTCTAAAAGAAAAATTACTATTTCAACGTCTGGAATTGTACCGCAAATTAAAGATTTTGCTCACGATATTAAAACTATTTTAGCAATTTCTTTACATGCAGCTGACGATAAAACTCGTAGTAAAATTATGCCATTAAATAACAAATATGGAATTTCTGATTTGATGGAATCTTGCGTTTATTACATTAAAGAAAATCCAACATCTAGAATTACTTTTGAATATGTTATGCTTAATGGAGTCAATGATTCAGAAGATCAGGCTATGGAATTGGTACATTTGATTAAAAAATACAAATTACCAGTTTTAATTAATATTATCCCTTTTAATCCTTGGAAAGATTCGCCATATACATCGTCAAGTCGCAATAAAATTATGAAATTTAATAATATTATTAAAAAATATGGTATACAGGCGATAATTCGAAAAACTAAAGGTCAAGATGTTATGGCTGCTTGTGGTCAATTAAAATCTGAAATTGGTGGTAATTAATTTTATTACACCCATAATTCTAAAAAGAGCGGTAGAAAGTAAATTTATACAATCATCCCCTAATACATTTAGCTTTAGTGAAAAAGATTCGCTCACCGAAGGGTTTATTAGAATTTCCTTATTATAAACCTAACTGTATCATGATTTAGTCACCTAAATTTACTTTCTACCGCTCTTTTTAGAATAAAATTTTGATTGAATTAAATAATATTTACAATATATTCACCTTAGGAGTATCTGAAAAACTTAGAATGTTAATATTTTGGCTAAAAAGATGGAGTCAAAATGACATAGGCAGGTTTTTTTTGAGTCTTTTACGTATGAATAATTACTTTTTTAATGGCAGATATTTATTTAATATATTTAACAAATTCTTTAGAAATCACTGGTAGAATCCTCTTAATTATTCTGCCATTGCTTGGTGCAGTCGCTTATTTAACATTAATGGAAAGGAAGGTTATTGCTGCTATGCAACTTCGCAAGGGTCCTAATGTTAATGGCCCATTTGGCTTATTACAGCCACTTTGTGATGGTGTTAAATTGATGTTTAAGGAGGTTATCATTCCAACTAATGCAAATAAATTTCTCTTTCTTTTAGCTCCGGTAATTACTTTTGTTTTAGCTCTTATTGGTTGGGCAGTAGTGCCATTTTCAGAAAATTTTGTAATTGCAGATATTAATGTTGGCGTAATTTACATTTTAGCCGCCTCTTCTCTCGGTGTTTATGGGATCATAATTGCTGGCTGGTCTTCTAATTCTAAATATGCTTTTTTAGGAGCGATTCGCTCTTCTGCTCAAATGATCTCTTACGAGGTTTCAATTGGTTTAATTATCATTAATGTTATTTTACTTAGTGGTTCATTAAATTTAACTGAAATTATTCTTGCTCAAAAGGATATGTGGTATGTTTTTCCTTTGTTTCCTGTTTTTATTCTATTTTTTATTTCAATTCTAGCTGAAACAAATCGCTTACCTTTTGATTTACCTGAGGCCGAGTCTGAATTGGTTGCTGGATACAATGTGGAATATAGCTCAATGCCGTTTGCCATGTTCTTTCTTGGTGAATATGCCAATATGATTTTGATGTCCGCTATGGCTGTAATTTTATTTTTTGGTGGCTGGCTTCCTCCTGTTGATGCTTTATCGTTTATTCCTGGAGTGATGTGGTTTTTAATAAAAATATTATTCTTATTATTTTGTTTTATTTGGGTTAGGGCGTCCCTTCCTAGATATCGTTATGATCAATTGATGAGACTTGGTTGGAAAGTTTTTTTACCATTATCATTATTATCTGTGGTTCTAACTTCATC
>JBLHPX010000073.1:0-5300 GCA_047624545.1 Ulvibacter sp. | reverse complement strand
ACACAGCTAAAGGTGGAATAGATTACATAACCTTTTTGATGAGCAGTACTTTTGATAGAGATCCTGAAATATTAAGCGCCATAAGAAATAAGGATTTTAGTGATAAGTGGATATTATTTAAATCTAGCGACATGATGTTCAAAATGTTGTTTGAGGATACGATACATAAAAAAATAGTAGGTATAATATTTAATAATTTTTTCGGCATAATATATGTTATATTTATTTACTGGGCAATAATAAAGTATCTGCAAGCATTTTTTGTTTCAATATCGTTCTTTCTTATAGCTCAATCCTTAATATCCATACTCTTATTATATGGTCCAATCTTCATCATATTAAGTTTTTTTAAGGCGGGTGCGGGATTCTTTAAAAATTGGTATGAGCAGTTACTTGGTCTGGCGTTGCAGCAGGTTTTAATTATATTATTTTTAAGTTTTTTTAATGGCATAATATATGAATTATTTAGGCTTAATTTTAATTACAGAGTATGTTGGGGTACTGTATGGTCCGTTCCTATAGTTGGTATTGGTCCTATATTTGAGTTTTGGTCCTTACCTAGTACTGGAACAGGAATGAGCCCTTCGGATCCGTCTTTAATTAGCGGTGTACCGCATTTAGTTGCTATTATTTTTATTTATTTTATGTGTAAAATGATGTATGATTTTATAGAGGTAGCAACCAAAGTTAGTAACACAATCGTTGGTAACATAGCTATTCAGAAGGGTAGTAATGGATATGCCTCACAGATGGTTAATAACGCCATGAAATCTGCTAAAATGACAGCCATTTCTGCTGGCCGCTCTATTTCAAAAAGGACAGGAATTGGAGAGCGCTTCGAGAAGAGAAAGGATGCAGTTCTTGATAAGTATTTTGACTATGGCAAGACCGCTGACGAAAGACATAAAAATCAGAAAAAAGAAAATACTAAGAATAAATCACAAAAACTTGCTCTCAGAAGTGCCGGTGATGATGCTGATAAAAAATATCTAAAAGATCATAATATTCACAATAGAAAATTAAAACCTGAAGAAAAGCTTGAGATGCAAAAAGGAAGGGATGAGGCGATAAAAAATAAGGCTAAGGAGTTGGGTATTGACCTCAGTACGGATGAAGGTAAAAAACAATTTAAGAAGTTAACAGAGACCAGAGGCGATCAATTTATGTCAGAGAAAGAGCGAGATGATGATGCTAAAAATCAGGTAAAAGAGATGGGAATGGATGTCGATAGCAAAGAGGGTAAAAGGGAAGTCAATAGATTAAAAGATAATATGAGAAATAGGGATGATAATATGCCTCTTAAAGCTGGATTTAATCTTTTACAGGCGACAAAAGGTCACAAAGCTGATGGATATTTTCTAAGCTCTAGGACTGCGCAAGAATCAAAATATTATGATAGGCAAGATGAAAAGGTTGATACTTCTAAGAGGGACGTAGATCCAACTTTGGCGCAAGGTGGTCCAGCAGTTAGTGAGACACCTCCAGATAAATGTGTTCAAGAAGTTAGTGAGACACCTCCACCACTCCCTCCACCTGCAGATAAAGAGCCATTGATAAGGGAGACAAGCCAAGAAGAGCGTGGAGGCGTTAATACAGATAATCCTGTGGATGGGGGAGAAGTGGAAAAAGATCCATCTAGAGGGGTTCCAAAATCCTTTGGTCCAAAATAATAATTTAAATTTATGACAAAAATTTCTAATATTCGTAACTTCTCAATCATTGCTCATATTGATCATGGAAAATCAACACTTTCTGATCGTTTAATTCAAGATTGTGGAGCGGTTGCAGATCGTGATATTACCGAGCAGATGCTAGATTCAATGGATATTGAAAAAGAAAGGGGTATCACCATTAAATCCCAAACAGTTCGTTTAAAATATAAGGCTGATAATGGGGAGGATTACGTTTTAAATCTTATGGACACTCCTGGTCATGTCGATTTTTCTTACGAGGTTAGTCGCTCTCTTTCTGCTTGTGAAGGTTCAATTTTAGTAGTAGATGCTAGTCAAGGTGTTGAAGCTCAAACCTTAGCTAATGCTTACAAAGCAATTGATGAGAATCATGAAATTATTCCAGTTCTAAATAAGGTTGATTTACCAGCTGCCGATCCAGAAAGAGTAAAAGAACAGATTGAAGAAGTAATTGGGATTGACGCTAGTGAAGCAATTGCAATTTCTGCTAAAACTGGACTTGGAATTAAAGATGTTCTGGAGGCTGTAGTACAAAAATTACCAGCACCGGCAACGCCAAAAAGTAATAAATTACAAGCACTACTTGTTGATAGTTGGTATGACTCTTATCTTGGTGTCATTATTTTGGTTAGAATTATTTCTGGATCTATTAAGAAGGGTCAAAAAATAACCATGATGCAAACTGGTGCAAGCTATCTTGTTGAGGATGTAGGGTATTTTTTACCTCACAAACAAAATGCTAGTGAATTAGGGGCCGGAGAAATTGGCTTTGTTAACGCTCATATTAAAAAATTATCTGATTGCAAGGTTGGTGACACAGCTATATTAACAGGAGATGAGGAAACCAAGGCTCTTATTGGCTTTAAGCAAAATAAACCAGTGGTTTTTTGTGGAATTTATCCAACCGATGCTTCTGATTATGATAAATTTCGAGACTCTTTAGAGAAGTTGCACCTTAATGATGCTAGTTTTGAGTTTGAAGCCGAAAGTTCAACCGCCTTAGGTCTAGGGTATCGCTGCGGATTCTTAGGCTTACTGCACCTAGAGATCATTCAAGAAAGGTTAGATCGAGAATTTGGTTTAGACTTAATAACAACTGCACCATCGGTAATTTATAAAATTTACCATACTAAATCACGAAATTTGCCAAAGGAGGAGAGGGTTGATACTTTGTTAGTTCATAGCCCATCTCAAATGCCAGATTCTGTTCATATAGATTTTATGGAAGAGCCGTGGATTGTGGCAACAATCATGACTCCGGATGAATATTTAGGTGATATTTTAAAATTATGTACTAATAAGAGGGGTATTCAAGAAGGATTAACTTATGTTGGTTCCCGTGCCATGCTTACTTATAAATTGCCACTTAATGAAATTGTTTATGATTTTTATGATAAATTAAAATCCTATTCCAAGGGCTATGCTAGTTTTGATTTTGATGAATGTGGTTACAAGGAGAGTCAATTAGTTAGATTAACAATTTTAGTCAATTCTGAATCTGTTGACGCTTTATCAATTATTGTTCATAAATCTAAGGCGGACTTTAGGGGTAGAGCGCTTTGTTCTAAATTAAAAGAATTAATCCCAAAGCAAATGTTTACGGTTGCAATTCAGGCGGCAATTGGTGGTAAAATTATTGCTAGAGAAACGGTGTCAGCGATGAGGAAGGATGTAACGGCTAAATGTTATGGTGGAGACGTTTCTAGAAAAAGAAAGTTACTTGATAAACAGAAAAAAGGTAAGAAAAAAATGCGTGAAATTGGTAACATCTCTATTCCAAATAGCGCCTTCATATCTGCACTTAAGATCGATGATTAGTACTGATACCAAAGATGCAGGGTTTGTAATTTTAGGTGCGTTCTTTTTAAAAATTTTTAATTAAAATAGACATGATGGAGAGAGTACAAGGCTCTTTTTCGAAATGAGTGGGTAGAACAGAATTTATTAACCTTAAAAAAGTTCAATTTACCCGTAAAATTCCCGCCCTATGTTAGTAAGTTGATGAAAAGATAAAGAAAAAATCTGTTTTAATTTGTGTATTTTAAATGTGAAAATTGCTATTCTTGCCAAGAAGACGTAGATGCAAAACCTTCATTAACTTTGACTTTGCACTTGAGGGAGTTATTTAGTGTGGCGTTTTACTTTTATTTTAACTCACCCAAGAGGGAGTTAAAATCTCTGATTTTGGTGAAGGTTGTATTGATAAAATTATTTAGCATTCTATTGGCATGTAATTTGATATTATGCCATTTTCCAGAACTAATATCCTACTTGAGAACGTAGATTTTTTATGATTTCTTTCGTCAGTTTCTTGTTAAAAAATTGACAAATTTTGTTTTCTAAAACTAAGTTCAGCCACTAATTTGAACAAACCATAAAATTTAAATACACTGCAATTATTTTTTAGATCTCACAATGTGAAGATAATATTAGTTAGTTGTCTTTTTGGCTCTGGTGATTTTATTAAAATAACTGTTTTGCTCTATTATCGGTAATGGTATCTTACTTATATTATTCGTTCTAGAAATATAAATTTTAACATAGCGGTTATTTTTAGTCTGAGCTTTATTATCTGTAATCATGTTGGGCTTATTTTCTCCAAATGACTTGATGTAAACAACATTTTTTGGCACACCATTTTGAAAGAGTCGATTTTTGACCATTTTAACCCTCTGTGTTGATAAATATTTATTATATAGTTTTTTACCAGATGAGTCAGTAGATCCTACTAGTAGGATTGAATAGGTATCATCATAATTATTAAGAAATTCTAATGTGTTTTTTAACTCTTTTGTTGCACCACTATTTAATTTATAACTATTAGAGTCAAAATATAGCGTAAATTCTGTTAGATCTAATTCTACCTCTTTTTCTTTTTTGGTTTTAGTGATAGTCTCATATTCCTCAATTTCATCTAATAATAAATAGAATCTATTTTTACAGCTGGAATTTGGTATGAATTGACCTATTTTATGACCTTTGCCGCTAATCCAGCAATCATACAATAAAATTAAGTGAGATAATTGTACTGGTAAATTTATTTTGGTATTAAAATTATTTACTGCCATCAATCTTTTTCCGGCAAATATTGCTTCATCCATTTTGTTTGGTGGGAAGGACCAATTTTGTGGTATTTCTGGACTGAGATAGGCGCCGCTAAATGCATCCAACGCTTTTTGTGAGAAGTGATTTGTAGATTCTGTGTCTTTTATTTGGTGTAGATATTTTGCGTAATCTGTATATTCAGATGCTAAAAAAGAGTTATATTTCTTAATTGATTTAATCCTAGGTTCTTGCTCTAGAAGCTCTTCAAAGGGCTCTTTATAGCAGGATGCCAGTATTAATATTAAAAATATAGCTAGTAATTTATTTTTTATACTCAATTTTATATTTATTGAATTTTTTTGTTGCCAACGTGCTGTTTATCTTTAGAACCTGTCGAGATACTTAACAGGTTTACTTAAGTTAGAAAGTTACACTCATTTTTCTTATTTACTAAAGAGCCATTCTTATAAAAGTTAAGTGAAACATAGTAGTGTTAATTTTTACTTATCCAGATGCCATTCTCGTAGAAGTTAAATGAGTTGGTGCTAATGTTATAAATTATCA
>JBLHPX010000072.1:0-5322 GCA_047624545.1 Ulvibacter sp. | reverse complement strand
CTTCTAGAGTTAAAGCTGCCAAATCACACTTCTTTTGTTCGGCAATTTTGACCAAAGAACCCGTGATATGGTGGCACTCTCTAAATGGAATATTAAGATCCTTAACCAAAAAATCAGCCAAATCGGTTGCTAAAGAAAAATCAGCATCTGCCATTTTAAGCATATTGCTCTTTTTAGCTTTTAAATTTTGCAGCATTCCGATCATAGCTAAAAGACAAGTTTTGATACTCTTGAAAGAGTCAAAAATTGGCTCCTTATCTTCCTGCATATCTTTAGAATATGTAAGGGGTAATCCTTTTAAAATAACCAATAAATTATTCAGTGAAGAAAAAATTCTACCGGTTTTAGCCCTAACTAGCTCTGCAGCATCAGGATTTTTCTTTTGCGGCATGATAGAACTTCCTGAGCAAAAATCATCACCAATTGATACAAAATCAAAGCCTTTACTCATCCAAATTACAATTTCTTCGGCAAGGCGTGATAAATGCATAGAAATTACTGAATTATTGTAAGCAAAATCTAGAGCAAAATCACGATCCGAGACGCCGTCAAGAGAATTATTGCAAGGCTTTTCAAACCCCAACTCCTTAGCAGTAAATTCACGGTCAATAGGAAAGGAGGTGCCAGCAAGCGCTGCTGATCCAAGGGGAGATTGATTTAGGCGATCAATAGCATCTTCGATTCTAACTCTGTCCCGCTCAAACATTTCAAAATAAGCTAATAAATGATGAGCAAAAGAAATTGGCTGTGCAGTTTGTAAATGGGTAAAACCTGGCATGATAGTTTTTATATTTTCTTCAGCCTTTTTTATTAAAATACTCTGTAAATTAGTTAATAGGGTATAAATTTCTTTTGATACATCTTTAACATAAAGCTTGAAATCTGTTGCCACTTGGTCATTTCTTGATCTAGCAGTATGTAATTTTCCAGCAACGTCGCCAATAATTTCTGATAAACGTGATTCAATATTCATATGAATATCTTCTAATTCCTGTTTGAATTCAAAATTATTAGATTCTATTTCATTTTCAATCTGCTCTAAACCAGAAATTATCTTTTGAGATTCCTCAAGAGTTATTATCTCTTGTTTGGCAAGCATTTTAGCGTGAGCAATTGAACCAAGAATGTCATGCTTATAGAGGTTTTTATCGAAGTCAATTGAAGAGTTAATTTCCAACATTACATCTGAAGAGGATTGACTAAAACGCCCTCCCCACATCTTATTAGAATTAGTCATAATTAGTTAAAATAATTTTAAAGAAAACATGAAGATAAATATGAACATGATTACTCCTAAATATAAAATTAAGGAGTAATCATAAACATAACCAGTTTGAATTTTAGTTATTATTTTTGGCAGTCTATTTTTGCAAATTGAAGCTAATAAATTAGGGACTCCATCTATTATTTTACTATCCCAAAATTTCCAACATCTTAAACTTAATTTTTGAATAGTTTTGACGAAAATTATGTCATAAATTTCATCAAAATAATATTTATTAAATGAAATTTTGTGTAAAATTTTACATTTTTCTGCTAAAATTTTTGGTAATTTTGGTTGTGCAATATAAAAAAGATAGGCTAATAAAATAGCTAAAATTGAGACTATTACAGGCAATAATTTAATGAATAGAGGTGCGTGATGAGCCTCTTCTAAGATATTATTGTCTTCTGCTAAAAATATGGCATTAGAGAAAAAATTACCCTCCTCGGACACCATTCCCCAAAATTTATAACCAATAAAACCAACAGCTACTGAAGCAATAGCTAGTAAAATTAAAGGAATAGACATTACTTTTGGCACCTCCGTAACATGATTAAAATCTTTTTCCTTCATGTTTGTTTTGCCATGAAAAACCACAAATAATAATCTCCAAGAATAAAATGCCGTTAGGAAGGCTGCCAAAATACCCATGTAAAAAGCATAGGGTCCAAAGCTAGAATTAGACATGTAAGCGGCCTCCAAGATCATGTCTTTAGAATAAAAACCAGCAAAAGGAGGTAGCCCAACAAGAGCTAAAGACCCAATCCACATTACCGCAGTGGTGATTGGTAGTTTTTTAGCGATTCCTCCCATCTTGCGAATATCTTGCTCATGATGTAAAGCGTAAATAACAGCACCAGCGCCAAGAAAGAGTAAAGCTTTAAAGAAAGCGTGAGTAAAAAGATGAAATATGCCAGCACTATAGGCTCCAACACCACAAGCAAAGAACATATATCCCAATTGACTACAGGTTGAGTAGGCTATGATTTTTTTAATGTCATTTTGAGTAAGAGCGATTGTAGCAGCGAAAATTGCAGTTGTAGCGCCGATTATTGTAATAAAGTTAAGAGCAATCTGAGAATTTTCAAAAATTGGCGAACATCTAGCGATCAAAAATACGCCAGCAGTTACCATGGTGGCCGCGTGTATTAGGGCTGAAACTGGTGTCGGACCTTCCATAGCGTCGGCAAGCCAAACATGAAGAATAATTTGTGCTGATTTACCCATAGCACCAATAAAAAGTAATATAGCAATAATATCGATAGATGTTAAGCCCCATATTATTATGTTTTGTTCAGGAGACTCACTTAATGCAGAAAATATTTGAGAAAACTCAACTGAACCAAAAGATAGGAATAATAATGCAATTCCTAGCACAAAACCAAAATCCGATACACGATTAACAATAAAAGCTTTCATTGAAGCTAAATTTGCTGATAATTTATGATGATAAAAACCAATTAACAAGTAAGAGGCTAAGCCAACACCTTCCCAACCAACAAATAATTGTAAAAAATTGTCAGCCGTTACTAAAATAAGCATAAAAAATGTAAAAAGTGACAAATAGGACATAAATCTTGGAATAGATTTGTCGCCTTTCATGTAGCCAGCAGAATAAATATGCACCAAAGATGAAACATAGGTAACAACAATAAGCATGACAGAACTTAAAGAGTCGATTTTTAAGGACCAATCAGCTGAAAAAGTGCCAATTGACATCCAGTTTACAATATGAATATTCTCTTTGATTCCAGCTACGCCATATTGAAAAAATACGATAGTAGAAAAAATAGCCGACAAAAGTAAGAGAGAGGAGTTAAAAATTTGAGAAAATTTGTCGGAAATTTGTTTTGAGAATAATCCAGAAATTATGGCTCCAATTAGAGGAAGAAATACAATTAGTTTAATTAACATAAATTATTAATAGTTTGATATCAATTTTAATTTAGACCACAGTAGATGGAGATTTCCAGATACTTAATATGACTCTACCTGGTGCCTAAAAAATTAGTTTAAATACAAAAGATATTTATAAGTTAAAAATTTCTGATATCAATAATTAATTAAATTAACATTCCTTAGGTGGGAGGTGTCTTTTTAGCTTAAGCTTAATGAAGAAGATCCTTATTGGTGATTGTGTTTCTGTGGCTGGACAAGTGCCAACAACAACCCTATATTAACCTCTTTTATTAACGAAAGTAAGTTTTTTTGCATATTTTTTGTTTTGTCAAATAGAAAAATATTAAAGATAATCCCAACTTAAATTACACAACTCTTAATACCGGGTAAATTTTTACCCTCTAACCATTCTAAAAATGCCCCACCTGCCGTTGAAATATAAGTAAATTTATTAGCTAAACTAGATTTGTTTAGGGCTGAAACAATATCACCCCCTCCAGCAACTGAAATTAACTCGCCATTTTGTGTTTTATTGGCAACAATTTTAGCTAATTCATCAGTTCCAACAGAAAATTCTTTAATTTCCGTAATACCAAGAGGTCCATTCCAGACGATAGTTTTTACCCTATTAATTTTTTCTTCTAAAATTTTAAGAGTCTCGGTTCCGATATCTGCAATAATTTCATCATTAGAAATCTTGTTAATATCAGAAATTTTAAAATTAGAGATATTATCTAAATTACTACAGCTTGCAATATCGCTTGGTAAAATAATTTCACAGCCATGTTTTTTAGCATTTTCAATAATTTTGAGGGCGGTTTTTGCCAAATCCTTCTCTACAATGGAATTTCCAATATTTTTTCCTAAAGCGTAGAGAAAAGTGTTAGCCATGCCACCAGCAACAAAAATATAATCTGCTTTTTTGGTTAAATTGTTAAGAAGATCAATTTTGGTTGAAATTTTAGAGCCTCCAACAATAGCTAACATTGGTTTTTCTGGGTTTGTTAAAATATTTTCTAAATTGTCAATTTCATCTTGCAACAAAAAGCCGGCGCAAGATTTAATGTAATTTGCTACACCAACAATTGAGGCGTGAGATCTGTGACAACAGGAAAAAGCTTCGTTAATGTGAAGGTTTGCTAAAGAGGATAATTTTTGAGCAAATTCAGGATCATTATCGGTTTCACCCTTATGGAATCTAACGTTTTCTAATAGTAAGATTTCGCCATAATTGGTAACTTCAACCGCTTTTTGAACATCTTCTCCTATGCAATCATCAACAAAGCTAATTTTAGCATTAGGTAGTAACTCCTTCAATCTTTGAAAAATAATTTTTAAGGAGAAATCGGGATTTTTTTGCCCCTTTGGCCTACCAAAATGTGAAGCAATAATAATTTTTGCCTGATTTTTAATTAGATATTCTAGAGTGGGGAGGCATTTTTTTATTCTGATGTCATCGAGAATGATACCATCTTTTGTTGGTACATTAAAATCAACTCTAAGGAGGATATTTTTATTAGTTACTACTTGATCTTGTAATCTTCTCATTGTTAGTTTTTATGTTAAAAGAATGATGATAGGTGAATGAAAATATTTTTCAAACTGTAAAAATTGAGTGTATTTGCTTACCCCACCAAAGTAGCAAAGCTACTTTGACTCCCCCATTTTCAGGGGGAGTTGAAAAAAAAACTGAATTCGGTCTAAAACTCCCCTTATGGATAGGGGAGTCGAGGAGTGTAACGACTCGGTGGGGTAAACAAACAAACTCAATCTAAAAAATCTGATTCTGGTGGGGTAAACAAGCAAACTCAATCTAAAAAATCTCTGATCTTGATAAGGATAATATACAATAATTTTGAATTTGTTTTTTAGGATATTATGTCATTACTTCTGTAAAAATTGAGTGTATTTGCTTACCCCACCAAAGTAGCAAAGCTACTTTGACTCCCCCATTTTCAGGGGGAGTTGAAAAATGAGTATGTTTTTTAACTATTAGCGGCCGTCGCCGCCCACTTCAGTGCAGACTCGATCAAATGATGCTGAAGGTGAGCTTGGTGATGCTGATGGACTTTTTGTCAAAATCTTACCGAATAATTGTATGTGATCCTGACCATTTTCAATATTTACCCCATTATTATTAAAAAAATTCACCGCCATAC
>JBLHPX010000071.1:0-5402 GCA_047624545.1 Ulvibacter sp. | reverse complement strand
ATGAAAATTTAAAATTATTTCTAATAATTGGGTTGTTTGGCGGTTTTACTACTTTTTCTACCTTTTCTTTAGATGTCCTTAGGTTGTTGGAGCAGAATCAATTATTGATGGCGACTGTATATGTGTGTTTTTCTATCATCTTGTCGCTAATTGCCGTATTTGGTGGTTATTTTATAGGAGGTTTTTTTAAATAAATTTAAAGCAGGGTAATTTTGCCTTATAATCAGTTTTTTTACTGGAGGTTGGGGTTGAATAACAAAAATAAGGCAAGTTAAGTTTTTTATTAAGAGTTAAAAAGGTGTAATTAAGTTTATAATATATGACAGTAAGAGTTATTATTGATAATAAAGAAATATCTGTTCCTAAGGATATTACCATAATTCAGGCTTGTGAAATAGCGAACGTTGAAATTCCTCGATTTTGTTACCATGAAAGGTTAAAAATTGCCGGAAATTGCCGTATGTGCCTTATTGAGCTTGAGGGAGGTCCTTCAAAGCCAGTAGCTTCTTGTGCTATGAATGTTTCTGAGGGAATGGTAATAAAAACTGACAGCCCGATGGTTAAAAAAGCCAGAGAGGGTGCTATGGAGTTTTTACTTGTTAATCACCCGCTTGACTGCCCAATTTGCGACCAAGGTGGTGAATGCGATCTACAAGACCAGTCCTATATTTACGGAAAAGATCATAGCGAATTTACTGAAGAAAAAAGGGTTGTAAAAGATAAAAATATGGGCCCCTTAATTAAGACTCATATGACAAGATGTATCCACTGCACTAGGTGCGTACGCTTTATTGCTGATGTTGCCGGAACGGCAGAACTTGGGGCTATTAATCGAGGTGAAGATACTCAGATTTCTACCTATCTTGACACTTCGATTAAATCAGAGCTTTCTGGTAATATTATTGACCTTTGTCCGGTTGGGGCTTTAACTTCTAAGCCTTATGCTTTTAAAGCAAGGAGTTGGGAATTAAAAAAGACCAACTCTATTGATATTATGGACGCCACAGGAAGTAATATTAGAATTGACTCGCGCGGCAATGAGGTTATGAGAATTTTGCCAAGAATAAATGAAGAGATTAACGAGGAGTGGATTTCTGATAAGGCAAGATTTTGTTATGACGCCTTAAAATACCAAAGATTAGATAAGTATTATGTTAGAAAGGAGGGTAAGTTAGTCGTTGCAACTAAAGACGAAGCTTTAGATGTTGTTAGGGATAAGTTCTCTAGCTTAAAGCCGGTAGAAATTGCAGCTCTAAGTGGAAATTTGTCGGGAGCTTACGAAATTTTTGCTCTTAAAAAGTTAATGGAGCGGGTCGGCAGCGACAACATTGATTGTCGTAGTAATAATTCTATTTTAAGTTCTGCAGACAGGGCGGCATATGTATTTAATACTGGTATAGAAAATATTGAAAAAGCAGATGTTTGTTTAATTGTTGGCTGTAATACAAGGGTCGTGTCGCCAATTATTAACGCTAGAATCAGGAAGAGGTTTTTAATGGGCGGACTAACTATTGCAACAATTGGAGTTGATGCCGACCTAACTTACAAATATCAAAATTTAGGAGGTGATATATCCGTCTTAAAGGATATTTTGTCTGGCAAAAGTGACTTTTCTAAAGTTTTAGAATCTTCTAAAAATCCAATGATCATTCTTGGCGAAGAAGTTTTGTTAGGAAAGTCTGGTCAAAATATTCTCTTTTTGACTAAAGAGATTGTTAAAAAGTACAATTTTATTAAAGACTCCCTTTGGAACGGTTTTAATATTTTGCACGACAATAGTAGCCTAACAGGAGCCTTGGATCTCGGCTTTATTTCTAAAGATTCTGAAGTTCATAAAAAAACAATTCTAGATAATTGCAAAAAAGGTAAAATTAAAGCTCTCTATCTTCTTGCTGAGGACGATATTGATTTTTCTGATCTTCAAGAAACTTTTGTGGTTTATCAAGGCGCTTTTGGAGAAAATGGGGCCTGCGAGGCTGATGTAATTATACCTGCCCCAGCCTTTGCTGAAAAGGAGAATCTTTTTGTTAATATCGAGGGTAGGGTTCAAGAGTCAAATCCGGCAATTTTTGCTATTGAGGGCGTAGAAAGTGAGGAGTTGGTAATATTTGATTTGGCTAAGAAGTTAGGCTTAGATATAGGTTTTAAAGATCTCGCTTCTTTTAAAGAGTTTTTTCTTCAAGAAAATTTAAATTTTGCCAATATTGACGAGGTCTTTATTAATATTTGGCAAGACGCTCCAACTCTTAATATTGAAGAGGTTAGAGGTGGAAAGATTTCTGCAAAAAAAGATAATTTCTTTACCTCTAACGTTGTAGCTAGAAATTCTAAAATACTTTTTGACAGCAATAAATCTAAGAAAGTTTAACTAGTCTTTTTAGCGCCAATCGCCCTTTGGTACGTCAGCGCGTTAATTCCTACTTACAATGCTAGATAAAAAGCCTCAAATTCAATCATATCAAAAAATATACATATAATTTTTCTATTAAAATTTAAGGTAAATGAGTTTAAAAAGTACTGCAAATAGGGTCACCTGAGTTTGTTGCTAAAAAACAAAGGAAACCTTAGTAATCCCAAAGAATTCAATAATGACGGTTGGTGTAGTTTTAAAAACGGAGGAAAAACAAACTTTAAAAGAGTGTAAAGGGTTAATAGAGTTCTCTTTACATCAAAAAACAAAAGAATTGCTTGATAAAAAGGATGTTTTTCATGAAGTAATGACGGAGCATTTGAGAGTAAAGAAGCTTCTAGCGTGAGCCTAACTTCAATTGTGTTTTTTTTTAATTTCTTTTAACCGCTAAGTTCTAGATTCTAATGGAACTTAGTCTATTACTTATTCAATATTATGGATGGGAATTGGACAGAGTCCTGTAAGAATTTTTTTAATCCCCAAGAGACATCTTTTTGTTTCATAAAAAACTCCCCTATTAAAAAACAGTTGATGTTGTTTTTTTGCATCAATTGAACGTTCTCAATGCTAGAAATTCCACTCTCGCAAACAATAATTTTATTATCTGGAATACCTTTGGAGAGATTAATCGAATTATTGATGTCGATTGTCATATTTTTTAAATTGCGATTGTTAACGCCAATTAGTTTTGTCTGTAACTTCAGCGCCTTTTCCAACTCTTTTTTATCATGGATCTCTACCAAAACATCTAATTCGTTTTCAATAGCAATTTTTTCTAATTCTATAGCCTCATTTTCAGATAGAATTGACATGATTAACAAAATGCAATCGGCGCCAATTAGTTTTGATTGATAAACTTGATAAGGATCAATAATAAAATCTTTTCGTAAAATTGGTAAATTAACCTGATTTTTAATTTCTGTCAGATATTTTTTTGACCCTTGAAAAAATTTTTCATCAGTTAGGACGGAAATGCAACTAGCACCAGAATCTTCATAAGCTTTGGCAATTTCTAGGTGATTAAAATCCTTGCGAATGATGCCCTTGCTTGGCGAGGCTTTTTTTACTTCAGAAACTACGGCAATATTATTTTTTTTAATGTCAGATCTTATTCTAGAGACAAATGATTTTTGAGAAAAGTTTATATTCTTTAGTTGTTTTTTTAAGTCAAAAAGAGGTAGCTGATCCTTTTCTGTTTCGATTTCAATTTTTTTTTGCTCTACTATCTTATCTAATACCATTTTCTATCTATTTTTAACAATCTTAACCTTAAAATATTTTGCTACATAATGTGCTATAAATGGGGCGTGGTATGGTGTCGTTTTTCTGGCTGTAAGCAATTATTATTAGGTAAAGAGGTAAAACTAAAGCTCACTTTCACTCATTCTCCTGGCCTCGTCTTCTGCCGTTAAGTTGTCAATAAATTCATCCAAATCTCCACCCATAACCTCGTCAATTTTATAAAGGGTTAAATTGATCCTGTGGTCAGAAACTCTTCCTTGGGGGAAGTTGTAGGTTCGAATTCTTTCAGATCTGTCGCCACTACCAATTTGCCCCCTTCTATTTTCCGATCTTTCGTGATCCAATTCCGCCCTTTTTGCATCGTAAATTCTTGATCTTAGAATTTTCATCCCCTTTTCTTTGTTTTTGTGTTGCGATTTTTCATCTTGCTGAGAAACAGTAATTCCTGTTGGTAGATGAACTATTCTAACTGCTGAATCAGTGGTATTAACTGACTGACCTCCAGGGCCAGAAGCTCTGAAAATGTCGATCCTCAAATCCTTGTCTTCAATCTTAACATCAACCTCTTCAGCTTCTGGTAAAACTGCAACGGTTGCAGCCGAAGTGTGTACTCTGCCAGAACTTTCAGTTTCTGGAACTCTTTGTACGCGATGTACGCCAGATTCAAATTTTAAGCGAGCAAAAACATTTTTTCCAGAAATTGAGGCTGAGCCATCCTTGCACCCACCTATTCCTGTTGATGCAAACGAGATAACTTCAAATTTCCAACCATTTTTTTCGGCATATCTTTGGTACATATTAAAGAGGTTGGTAGCAAAAAGTGCAGCCTCTTCTCCACCAGTTCCAGCGCGAACCTCTAAAATGGCATTTTTTTCATCCGCCTCATCTTTTGGCAATAATGCAACTTTAATTTTTTGCGTTAAGTTCTTTAAGGATTTTTCGCAAATAACCTTCTCTTCCTCTAGCATTTTTTTCATCTCTGCATCGTCAACATTATCTTTCAACATTTCCTTAGCATCCCCCAAATCAACAGATATTTTTTTATATTCATTGATGATCTCAACTATAGTTCCGAGATCGGAATATTCTTTAGAAACTTTGGCATAATCATCTCCTAATGCAGATGGATCCATGATTTTTTCTGAAAGTATTACGTAACGCGCTAAAAGAGCGTCTAATTTTGCATCTAAAGACATTATTTTTTAATTTTTAATATTTTTTTACAATTGTCGGAAATTTTTTTCCTTAAATTGTAGAAGAATTTGGTAGTGTGGGCAAAAATTACACCAAAAAAGAAAAAAAGAATCAATAAAATAAAGAGACTAATATCGGCTTCATAACCAAAAGGTTTTAAAGAAATATTAACAAGGAAGCGGTTATTGACAAAAAATATAATTGCAATAATCGAAAAAAGTATAATAATTATTTTTTTAATAAAATTTAACATAAGTTATGAATAAATTTGATATTGTTATAATTGGCGGCGGTTTTTCCGGCCTCTCTGTCGCCCTCTCACTATCAGGTATTAGTCCCGACCTGTCAATTGCCTTAATTGAAAAAACTGATTTTTTAACCAAAAAAAACGTTTCTAACGGTAAAAATTTTGCGATCTCCAACAATTCTATAAAATTATTTCAAAAGATCAATATTTGGAATCATCTAAAAGATAAGTCTGGTAAAATCAAAAACATTAATATCAGTGATAAAAATTCACCCTTTCATTTACATTTTGACAGCAACTCTTTTGAAG
>JBLHPX010000070.1:0-5431 GCA_047624545.1 Ulvibacter sp. | reverse complement strand
TCTTAATATAACACCCTGAATCTTACCGAATGAAACAAAGATTCTTAAATCGCCAAACTTAGGATAAGAAACCTGTTCCTGAATAATAATACCATCTAAAATTGCTCTTTTTAAAATTAACTCCTGATGGTCATTATGTTTTCTGACATCATTTAAAATATTGTAATTTATTTTTGCTATTAAGTGAAATAATTTTACCTTTGAAAGGTCTGCTACAATTTTATTTTCTTTATCTCCAACCAACTCAATAGCAACTCCACCATACCAATTTGCAGGCTTAATGCAGAAATATTTAAAATTAATTTGGCAATTGTAGATTTTTTTAATGATACTGATGATTGCGGATTCTTTGAAATTGTCTAAATCTTGAAAACAACCTAATGTTTGGTCAATAATTTTACCTAAATCACATTCTTTTAAATCCTGAAATATTCTATATAATTTATGCCTATTAATGTCATCTAAATTTTTATTTTCCGTACTAAAATCTAAAATTATCGTCTTAAAACCAAGATTTTGTTGATTTTTTCTTGTCAACTCCTGATCTATCTTTAATACAATCTCTTTGTCTCCCTCTTTTTCTCTAAAAATTGGATCATCAAAATAATTATTATTTAAATCATATAAATCACGAGTGATGTCATAATATTCCTTAGTCCTAGATACAGGCTCAGCCCTATCAATTATAATGTCAATTTGAGCTTTTTCTATTTGCGTATCATCCTTTATTAAAAATTCACTCCGTATTGCTAAATTAGATTTAAATTCATTTGGCAATGGTAAAGAAAATAGCATGTAGAGAGATGATTTTAAATATAAAGATCTTCTAAGGTCATTAATTTTTTGAAAATCATTAATAGTTACAATCTTAGATTGAATTGATTCTTGATCTTTTGAAAGAATTAGATCTTCTGGATTCACTAAATATATTTGAACATCTTTTTTTTCTAATAACTTTAGTAATAGATTTGCATCATTACTGTATGCAATTGCAAAATCTAAGATTGATTTTTCGGAAATGAATAATATTTTTTTCAAAATATGCAGTTTAAAGTCAGGTTATTTACATTATTATACCAGATCCCGTAACAATGGGATATATTTAATTAAATTTGATAACTAACATTATATGCTTAGTAGCATTTCAGATAATATAATAAAGATTGGCATAGTAATAAAGGATAATAAAATTTGCGCCGTAACAATTGCCGAAGCTAACTTTACATCCCCATTTGCCTTCTTAACCAAAGTATAGACAACAACTCCCGTTGGTACGGAACCATAAATGACAGCAATTTGAGTTAAATCAGCTGGTAAGATAGTAAAAAAGCACAAAATAATTGCAATCACTGGGGTTAAAATCAACTTACCAACACTGGAAATAACTATTGGAGAAATTTGCCCCCGCATCTCCTTTATTTTAAGGTTAGCACCTAGTGACAAAAGCATTATTGGCAATGCAGCATTTGATAGGGTTGATAATGAGGAATGCAATATTAAAACATTCTTAATGTCATAGTAATTAAAGATAAAGCCCAAAGATATACTTAAAATTATTGGATTTGCAATAATATCCTTCTTAATCCTGCTTATAATATCTATTTTGTCATCCTTAATAACAAATATTAAAAATATTGGCATTAATATGTTTATCAATGGAGCTAATATAGCCGTTCCAATAATTGCAATCTCTAGCCCCTTCGGGCCGTAAAGTGAGCTTGAAATAGCTAATGCAATAACAGTATTAACTCTGCAACAACCCTGAATGGTGGGCAATTTACTACTTCTAGATAAATTAAATGATTTTAAGGAAAATAATGAATAAATCAATGTGAAGGCTACTATTAGACAAAGGATGATTGAAAAATTAAATATCGGATAGGATGCTAAATCCACCTGAGATATTTTAGTAAAAAATAAGGATGGTATAAAAACCCAGTATATCAAAAAATCACTATTACTCCAAAATTCTTTCGGGACTTTACCAATCTTTCTTAAGAAGTAGCCAAAAATTATAATAGTAAAAATTGGCGCAATAGCAAATATGATATTAACTGTTTCTAACATTGTTTAAATTGAGCTGTCCATTAGCTATGTATTTATAGTCACCTATCATGTTCAGAGATTTGGTTACGTTTGACTTTATATATATATCTCCCCCCAAAAAAGATACAGTTATTTTCTTTGACTCATCTACCAAAGATTTTTTAATAGCCATTGCAGCAACAGCGCAAGCGCCGCTTCCGCAAGCTTGAGTCTCTCCAACTCCCCGCTCCCAAACCCTAACTTTAATATGATTTGGTCCTATGATATTAGCAAATTCAACGTTTATTTTTTCAGGAAATAGTGGATGATTCTCTAAAAAAGGACCAACCTCAAAGAATATGTCGTCTTCAATATCATGATCAATAAAGGTAACTAGATGAGGGTTTCCTATATTTACAGCTCCAAACTCCCAATTTTCTATAATTGGATGTTTTATACGAAATTTATGAGATTTAATTTCTTTTTTTAAAGGGATTTGTCGCCAATTAAACCTTGGAATACCCATATTTACTTCAATTTTATCGTCCCTTCTTCTGCACTCCAAAATATCATAATCCGTCTCAATAGATACCTCCTCACTTATAGATTCCTGTATCATTAAGTAAGCAATGCAACGAGAAGCATTACCACAAGCTCCAACTCGAGATCCATCATTATTAAAAATCTCAATTGCACAATTTGCCTTAAAGGATGATCGTATAACTATGAATTGATCACATTTTGTTTTCTCTTCTTGCGAAATTTCTCTGATTTGCTTTCTAGAAAACTCATACTTCTCGTCTCTAGCATCTACAATAGTAAAGCTATTACCGGCACCTGACATCTTAATGTAATCTATCTGCAACATTTTTATATTATCTTTGAGATGTAACGTTTCAACGTTATAAATATTAATATCATACCAATTTTTATATTTCGTACATATAGCCAAATTTAACTTTACTGACTATAAGGACCTATATACTACCATTTCCTATCTATAAAATATTGGATAAGAATAATATGACCTAGCTTTGTCTTTTAAATTTTTAATTACCAAAAAGCTTTGCACCCTATCAACATAGGGCGGTCGTTTTTTAACAATTTTAACCGTAAGATATTTTTCTATATAGTGCATTATAAATAAAAAATGGTATAATAGATAGTTTATTTTTTCTAAACAATCTAATTATTCAAAAGTTCTTAATTTTTTTGGCCTTATATAAAAAATATCTCCTATTTTTAAGTCTAACTCCTCAGTAAATTCGTGAGTAATCTCAACCTGAATTAATTTAAAAATATTTTTTGCCTGAAACTCTAATTTTACAGAAAACCCTGCTGGATTAATGTGAAACAATTCAGACTCGATAGATTCTTCAAACTCTCTTTTTCTGCTTATCTCCATCTCGTGAGGTCTGGCAAATATTGAGATACAATTTTTATTCTCTTTTACACTTTTATTGGCGTCCTTTTTAATGCCTTTATTTTTATCTTGCGATTTTAATCCTATTTTTTTGACTATAATTTTTGAGTTTACTGATACATATTTATTTAACCAATTTCTTGGATGTATTTTTCTTGCAAATTCTTGACCAAAATTTACTTTATCAGTTGTAGATAAATGAATACTACCTTTATCATCCTTATAGCCAACAAACTCATTATACTCACCTAAAAAATTATAAACAAACATATTGTTTGGATTGCGATAGATATCTCCAGACTCTCCAATTTGTTGTATCCTACCCTCACCCATTACTACTATTTTATCAGCAACTTCCATTGCTTCCCCCTGGTCATGAGTAACAATTATAGTGGTAATGTCAGTTTCATTATGCAACCTTCTTAACCAAGTTCTAAGCTCCTTTCGAACCTTAGCATCCAGGGCACCAAAAGGCTCGTCTAGTAGTAAGTATTTAGGCTTAATTGCGAGGGCCCTTGCAAGAGCAACTCTTTGTCTTTGTCCGCCAGACAATTCTGAAGGATATCTGTGAGCAAGATGTTTTAGGCGGATTAAATCTAAAAATTTGTTTACCTCCTCATTTACTTTATCTTTACTATGTAACTTTCTTCTTTCTCCAACCCTAAGACCAAACGCAATATTATCAAATACATTCATATTCCTAAACAAAGCATAGTTCTGAAATACAAAACCAACATCTCTATTTTTAATATGGATATTATTGACATTCTCATCTCCAAGAAAAACGTCTCCAGAATTTGCAAATTCTAAGCCAGCAATAATTCGAAGTAACGTTGTCTTCCCAGATCCTGACGGACCAATCAATGCAATTAATTCACCAGAATTAATATCTAGATTAATATCTTTTAAAACTCTTACTCCGCCAAAGAGTTTATTAATTTTCTGAACTTTAATAGCCATTGAATTGATTAAATAATTAAATTTGATAACTGGTATTATATCAATATAAGGGTTCTTTTACAAGAAAAACTTATCTTTGTATTTTACTTTCGATTAAAGATTTTAACAATAATGTAAATAAAGCCATAATTGTTAATATCGATGCCACAGCAAAGGCGGCAACAAAATTATATTCATTATACAATATTTCAACATGAAGAGGTATACTATTTGTCAAACCCTTAATGTGACCAGAAACAACCGATACCGCCCCAAATTCTCCCATAGCCCTAGCGTTGCAAAGTAATATTCCATACAATAATGCCCATTTAATATTCGGTAACGTTACAAATAGAAAGGTTTTAAAGCCTCCTGCACCAAGAGAAATTGCCGCCTCTTCTTCTGAAGAGCCCTGCTCTTCCATTAAAGGGATCAATTCTTTAGCAATAAAGGGAAAGGTAACAAAAATTGTCGCTATCACAATTCCAGGTACCGCAAAAATAACATCGAGATCATTTTCCATAAGCCAAACACCAAAAAAATTATAAGACCCAAACAACAAAACATATATTAAGCCTGAAATTACTGGAGACACTGAAAATGGTAAATCTATCAGGGTTAAAAGTAATTTTTTACCCCAAAAATCATATTTAGCAATAAGCCAAGAAGCACATATACCAAAAACCGTATTTAATGGTACGGATATGGCAGAAACTAATAATGTTAACTTAATTGCCATCGCCGCCTCATCATTTAATATTGAATCCATATATAGCTGCACTCCCCCCTCAAACGCATTAATAAATATAACCGCAACAGGAAGGGCTACGAATATTGCCAAGAACAAAGATGACAAAGATAACAATAGGCACTTTGTTATGGGATGGCTAGTGGTTGGTAATATTAATTTATTTTTCCTAGAAAAGATCATCTTCTTTGAGTCAATTTTTGTAAATAATTTATAACCAAAAGCATTGCAAAGGATATTAAAAGCATTAGTAATGCTATAGAAGTTGCTCCGTCATAATCATACTGCTCTAATTT
>JBLHPX010000069.1:0-5465 GCA_047624545.1 Ulvibacter sp. | reverse complement strand
GCCAAAATTATAGTGGGGTAAACAAACGCACTCAGTTTCCTTGGAAATAATTATTAATTATCTTTTCTTGTAGTGAATTTTGTGAGAGTCGGTCTGAAAGATGATCGAAGCAAACTTGGTCAATATCCTGATCTTGCTTGAAACAGGAATATATAAAATATTCTTCACCGGTTTTGGGGTCTATTTGTTTTTGAAGGCATTGAGCGCAAATTTGCTTCATCATGCACTGCATTGGAGAGTTAGTACGAGATAAGAAGTCTACATTATTTTGAATGATATTTTTAAATTTAGTATCTTTAGCAATTTTTACGGCCTCCATCATTTTATTGCTACCTATGGCCATAATATGATCAATCTCTGATAATTTTATTATTGTATTATTACCGTGTTTTTCCATCGCTTCGATAATATTACCTTCAAAAACCCTATCCCTATCTCTGTTTGGCTTAAAATTGTCTAATTTTTCAAAACTCCAAATGATTTGATCTGTTACTTTTTCAATCTCCTTTATCTTGTAGCAATCTGTTACCTTTTTGTAACCAGCAAAATACAAAATTTGACAATTTGCAGCTTTTAGCGCTGTGGCAATCGATAGTAGGGCGGCATTACCAATAGTCCCGCCAATTAATAGAATTTTTTTATTTTTTGGAATATTCGTAGGACTTCCAGTTGGTCCCATGAGGATAACTTCTTCATCTTTTTTTAATTTATGAGATATTTTTGACGAAGCCCCGTTTTCAATAATTATCACCGATATTTCGTCGCCATTTACTTGACATGCGGTTACTGCCAAAGGTTCCATATCTAATGAAGTATCATTTGTTTTTGGGGCAAGGTAATGATAATTTTGTAGACGATAAAATTGTCCAGCCTTAAAATTTTTAGCAGCAAGGGGTGCTTTGATAACAATTTCAATAATATCATCTGTTAATCGATTAATTTCTTTAATCTTAGCTTGTAGTAAGTCGGTTAAGTTTTGACTAAAATTTTTAAAATTAATTTCATTATTATTTTTAGGTAAAATTTCATTAATAAGTGGATAACCTTTTTTAGCTGAAGCCATAGCTTTTACTACATTTCCTGAAAAATCTGGATGCATATCTCCAAAAAAACTGACAGATTTATTTTTATTAATATAAGTTAAAATATTAATCTTTTTCGCCTTTAGGCTGCCAGATTTTGATTGATTCTGACCATCTTGGTTGATTAATTGAAAATGATCATTATCTAATTTAAAGTCTGAATCTTCTTTTGATAGTATAATGTTGGGCTTAATACCGGCTGCAATTAAGATTGTTTTGGCAGAAAAAAATTTACCATCTTCGGTCTTTAAGGATTCAACGGAATTGAATTGGTCTAATATGGCTTCTTTAGGTAGGATATTAGGTATAAATTTTATTCCCTCTTCAAATGCTTTTTTAACTTCTTCATGATTTAAACGATATGAAGGACTTTCTTGCAGTGATTTTCGATATAGAATTTTGACACCTCCCCACTCGTCTAATAATTTATTAAGATTTGCCGTTCTATTCTCTAATTTTGCTAAATTTCTCTCTCTCTTTAATGCTTGAAAATGTTGTAAATATTCATTAGCTATGATTTTTTCCTCTTCATTTAGTATGAAATCAAGATTTTCATCGTATCTTTTAGCGAATTTCTCTATTTGCACTATGTAGTAAGATAGAATTTCAGTAGCGCTGTCAATAGCAGTCAATCCGCCACCAATTATGATTGCCGGTAGGCGAATCTGCAGGTTGGAGAGTGAATCCTTTCCAAAGGCGCCGCTTAATTGTAAATTCATTAAAAAATCTGAAGCTTTTCTAATTCCCTTACTAAGATTATTTTTTATTGATATTATATTTGGGCTACCAGCTCCTGCACAAAGGGCGATATGATCAAACCCTAAATCATCAAAAGCGACTTCCTTGTTAATTTGACTGCCAAATCTTACACCGCCATACAATCTAAAATTCCTGTTTCTTTCTAAGATAATTCTAACGATATTTAAAAGATTTTTATTCCAGCGGACGGTAATGCCATATTCCATTACTCCACCAAAACCTTTGGGTGCTCTACTTGATAAATCGGAAAATAACTCAGATTCTACGTCTTTAATTGCTTTAAAATTTACTGGATTTTTATCAAAATCAATGCCGGAAATTTCTGGATTCAGAGGTTCAATTTTTAAGCCGTCAATTGACGTTATGTAGTGACCTTCTTGCAATAGATGATAGGCTAAATTAAAACCTGCTGGACCTGATCCAACTATGAGAATCTTATTATTAGTGTTGTTCTTTGGTAGAAATCTTCTAAAATTTAATGGATTCCACCTCGATAAAAGACTATAAATTTCAAAACCATAATCTAAATTTAAAACCTCTTTTAAAACTCCAGTTTCAATTTCTGGTATATTAACAGGAGTCTGATTTTGATAAATGCAAGATTTCATACAATCATTGCAAATTCTATGACCCGTTGCAGGTAAAAGAGGGTTATCGATCATTATGGTTGCAAGGCTAGATAATATCAGGTTTTCATTATAAAGTAAAATCATCTCTGATATTTTTTGCTCTAATGGACAGCCTGAAAGTTCAATATTATGTTCTGATTTTTTGAAGTTATCATCCTTGTTTTTTAAACCTTTTGAGCAAGAATCCTTGTTTCTTTTGTGACAATAGATACAATATTTGGCTTCATTTAGGGTTTTTGCAATTGAGGGTCCTTGATCTGTTAATGAAAATCCATCTCTATCTCGGAGATATTTTTTATCTAGCGATAATTCCCCACCATCTTCCTGAAGATGAACTAAATTTTGGGGTTCAATTTTTTCTGGAAGGTTGAATAATATAGAATCCTTATTCTGTAGTTTCCCTTCTTTACTTAATGTTGCCCAAGCTGAATATTTAGCATATAGATCAAGAATTTTTTTATTCTCTACCTCCTTTTCAAGAAGATTCATAACATCATTAGCAATATTTAATTCTGATATGTTGTTAATTCTATTTTGAATTTGTTCTGTGATATGCTCTATGTCAAAATTCTCTATTTCTTCATTTGTAAATTTTCTAATTACTCTTTTTTGAAGAAACAATTTTTTACATAAGAATAGATTTGAGAGTGTTTTTTTGTAATTCGATAGGTTTAAAATTTTATTTTTTAAGTAAAATAACTCAGTTAAGAATTTTTCTAAAAAAGGAGATAAGAGAATAATTAACTCACTTTCACTATCTATTTTGTCTGGATTCTGACGAGATTTTAATAATTTTTGATAAAGAGTGTCGTCTGCCTTTTGTAGAGAGTCTAAGAATAATCTATCAATTTGTTTTAAACCATCTATTTGATAAAGATCTTTAAAAGATAGATTGTAATTAATTTTCATCTTCATATTATACTATTTCCCGTTGTTAATATGGTACAATACCTTTTGGTAATTATAAGTTTAAAAGATAAAACTAGATCATATTACCACTTATCTAGCACTATAGATGGGAAATAGTATTATTACAAATTGTAATTTAAAATCTTTAAAAAGGAATATCGAATGAATTGGTTTGATTTAGGAAAAAATCATGTTTGGCTACCATATACTCAGATGGGTATGAATCCTCAACAATTAGAGGTGGAATCCGCATCTGGCGTTACCATTAAATTAAAAGATGGTAGGGAAATAATAGATGGCATTTCTTCTTGGTGGAGTTTAGCTCATGGCTACAATCATCCAAAAATTGTCGAAGCTATTCAAAAGCAAGCTGAAAAATTATCTCATATCATGTTTGCTGGATTTGCTCACGAGCATTCTTACAAATTAGCTTACAATCTAGCTCAGATTACTCCAAAATCTTTAAATAAAGTATTTTTTTCGGATTCCGGATCTGTCGCAATTGAGGTTGCTATGAAGATGTCCATACAGTTTTTTCTTAATTCTCAGGATAACAATAAAAATAAATTTATTTCTTTTCAAAACGGATACCATGGAGATACTGCTGGAGCTATGTCTTTGTCGGATTTGGAGTGCGGTATGCATAAAAAATTTTCTAAATACTTACAGAAGAATTTTTGTTTAAAATTGCCAGAAAATGACAATGATTTAAATTATTTCGATGATTTTTTGCAAAAGAATCATCGAAAAATTGCTGGGTTAATTATTGAACCATTAGTTCAGTGTGCTGGTGGAATGAAATTTTATAATGCAGATATTCTGCAAAAAATTTACCACATTACCAAAAAATATGATATAATTTTCATTGCTGATGAGTGTGCGACTGGATTCTATCGAACTGGAGAAATATTTGCTGTCAATGAAGCTAATATAGTGCCCGATATTATCTGTTTAAGTAAGGCTTTGACAGGTGGTCACATCACTCTAGCTGCAACGGTTTGTACGGATGATATTTATAATAAATTTCTTCATAAATCTGATTTAAATATGGCTCTGATGCATGGTCCAACTTTCATGGCAAATCCCATCTCTTGTGCTGCTGCCAACGCGTCTATGGAACTTTTTCAATTATCTGATTATCGCTTAAAGGTAAAAAATATTGAAGCTACTTTAAAAAAAGAATTGTCAAAATTAACGGATCTGCCAAATGTTGTGGATATTAGGGTTAAGGGTGCTATTGGCGTTGTTGAAACTAATTTTAATTGGCAAGAGATCTTTACTTTAAGAGAAGAATTTGTAAAATATGGCGTCTGGCTTAAGCCATTTTCTGGATTGATATATGTTATGCCTTCATTGACCATAAGTAAAGCTGAGTTGTCTGTGATAACTGACGCCATATTAAGGAGTTTAAAATGAATAGTCTTTGACTCTTGTCTGCATCTTTTTTCTTTTATTGTTTCATCTTTAATCTTGAAGTAGCTTACTACGACTGTGATTAAAAACAAAATTTAAAAGAAAAAATATTTTGACTAGTCTAGAAGCTATTCATTTTAGATGCTTAAGTAATCTCTGAAAACTTTAATAATTTTTAAAATCTGCTTAATTTAATAATATTAACATGATTAAAAATATAGTAGCGATTGTTGATGATAGTCCGGTGGAGTTAAATATCTTTAGTAGTTACGTAACCAGAATGGGTAACGAAGCTATAAGAATTAGCAAAGGCCAAGATATTATCGATTGTTTTTTAAAAGATAAAAAAATTGCTGGCCATTCTTACAGAGACATAGACGTAATATTGCTAAACCTATTTATGGATGATGTAAGTGGTATCGAAGTGTTGCAACAAATTAAAGATAAGAGAGGTGGTACTCAGGTTATTATTATTACCGGAAGTACCGATAAATCCTTAGCTATTAAAACTATATCCCTAGGGGTTTATGATTTTATTATTAAGGGAGATAAAGAAATCTTTAATAAATTATCGAATTCCATTTTAAATGCTATTAAGAAAAAGAATCTAAGGTACCAAGGATCTGAAATAAATCTAAGAACTAAAGATTTAGTTACAATATCCGACATTGTA